>WFQV01000474.1 GCA_015486905.1 Melioribacteraceae bacterium
GCAGATTACGTCAATTCAACTGCTTCGCAGTTGGTGTTTCTCCTTTCTTTCTTTACCCCCGAATCAAATTCGGGGCTATTATGAATTGAACTGCTCCGCAGTTAGTTTGCTCAAATATAAATTATCCGGTTTCGATCTTTTGTAAGATTCGGGGCTATTGTGAATTGAACTGCTTCGCAGTTAGTTTGTTCAAATGTTGATTGTCCGGTTTTTATCTTTTGCAAGCCGAAAGATTCAAAATTCAACCCTTGCTTTCCAAAAGCGGGAAGCGTTTTAATTTATAATAGGTATGGGAGAAACACATAGCTCTACCCCAGTCCGTATTCATTAATTTTTTTATGAAGAGATGCCCGCGAAAGTCCGATTGCTTCGGCTGTCCGGGAAATATTTCCGTTGTGTCGTTTAAGATGAAATTTCAAAAAATTTATTTCAAAATCCCGTAAAACTTTTTTCTGCGCTTCTTGAAAATTTTTGTTTGCAAATAAATAATTCCATTCGTGTTTGAAGGCGTAGGATTCGTTCAAAATGTGTCCCGGCAAATCAATTTTATCGATTCTATTTTCTTCGGCAAAGACGGAAATTGATTTTACAAAGTTTTCCAGTTCGCGGACATTTCCGCGCCAGTTGTAATTGACTAATACATCAAGAGCTTCTTTGGTGAACCTTATTTTCTTTTTGATTCTCGGTGAGGAAATAAAATGTTCGAGCAACAAAGGAATATCTTCTTTTCTATCCGCAAGCGGCGGAAGCGTAATTTCAGCTACATTTATTCTGTAAAACAAATCTTCTCTGAATTTATTATTTGCAACCAAGTCCTGAAGCCGTATATTATTTGCCCCGATAATGCGGATATCAACATGAAACGATTTTGTTGTTCCGAGCGGTTGAATTTTAAAGTCCTGCAAAACCCGCAATAATTTAGCCTGCAATCGAGGCGACATTTCGCCTACTTCATCTAAAAAAAGAGTTCCGCCGTCAGCAGCTTTTAATAATCCGTCTTTGTCCTTTACCGCTCCGGTAAAAGCGCCCTTTACATATCCGAAAAGTTCGCTTTCGAGAAGTTCATCCGGCATTGCAGCGCAATTAACCTCAACAAAAGGTTTATCCTTCCTTTCTCCGGAGTTATGAATTGCCTTTGCGGCAAGTTCTTTCCCCGTGCCGCTGGCGCCGTAAATCATTACCGGAACGTCATCTCTTAACGCCACTTTACCTATCATTTTTTTTACTTCGGCAATTGCAGCGCTTTCCCCTATTATCTCGGGAGAATCAATTCGTCTTAATCTCTCTTTCAGTTCGGCGTTTTCTCTTTTTAATTTTAGTTCTTTTTCTATTTTCCCGATTTTCAATTGCAGTTCTTCAAGGTTCGGCGGTTTTGTCAAATAATCGCTCGCGCCCATTTTCATTGCCATTACCGCATCTTCTATTGTTGCAAACGCGGTTATTATTATCACCGGCACGGGATTTTCATTTTTCCGCAAAGCATTTAATAATTCAATTCCACTCAGTTCCGGCATCTGAACATCAGAAATAATTAAATCGAAATTTTCTCTTTCCGAAACAGAAAGCGCTTCTTTTCCATTAGTTGCGGATAAAACCGAATGATGCAGATTCGTAAGAAAAACCTCAATCCCTCTGCGAATGGTTTCGTCGTCATCAGCCAATAATATTTTCATTGGTGAACCTAAAATTTAATCAATAAAAATAAACTAATAAATATGTAAATGTTTGTCAAATAAATAAGAATTAAATTTGGGTTTTGATTGCTGCTTTTTCAAGATTATATTTTCGTCTAATCCCATCTATTCCCGTCTATTGCCGTCGGCTTCAGCCGACGGTTTAAGAATCATAAATAAAGCTCTGGGCTTTAGCCCAAATTAGAAGTTAGAGCGAACGCAAAGTAGAAATGTGGCTAAAGCCAACTGCTCTGCTTACTTCAAACCGGCAAAGTTGACTGAGGTCAATGCAAAAGTTAAGTGAGGTACAAGGCATTTTATTTTGCATCAAAAATACAATTGCAAAGACAAAAGTGAGAAAACGTAATTGCAAAGCAAGAAGTGCGAAGCACTTCAATTTGAATAACTGTGGACGAAGTCCACAGACCACGCAAAACTCAAAACCCAGGAACTACGAAGTAGCTCAACTTAGGCTTGTGAATTTGTTGCTATTCCACAAAATTCCCGCAATCTTGTAACGAAAAACAGATAACATCGGAAGTGTAGAAGAAAGTTAAACAGCAGATTGCAGGAATTTTTATTTGACAAACACAGTTGCAAAATTTAACTGTTCCTCGGTTGCGGCGTTGCTTTTTTAACTGCGCTTGTTTCGGGAAAAATGATTGTAAAACAAACTCCCTCATTCTCTTTATTATGAACTAATATTTTCCCGCCGTGAGCTTCAACTGCATTTTTGCAGATTGCCAGACCAAGTCCGCTGCCGCTTGATTTTGTTGTAAAAAACGGTTGAAATATTTTATTCGGCGGCTCAACTGTTATTGCTTTGCCTGTGTTGCAAATGTTAATTTCAATTTTGCCGTTCTTAAAAATCAAGCTGAATTTAATTTTGCCTTTCTGCGGAGTAAAAAATATTGCATTCAACAAAATATTTTCGATTGTTTCCTCAATCATTCCTTTGTCGATATTTATTGCCGGAGAGTTTTCGGGAAACAACTTCTCGACTTTTATTTCTTTTTCTTCAATTTGTTGAGAATATTTTTTTAAAATATTATTTACGAGTTCCTCTATGTCGGTTTCTGCAAGCAGCAATTGCGGCCGGCGGTAGAATTTCTTAAAATTCACGAGTAAATTCATAAAAGAAGCAAGCGCCGTTTTAATCTCATTCACATAAAGGCGAAGCGGACTTCCGGATTCCGCCTGCATTTCAAGATTCTGCACCCAAATTGAAATTCCACTCATTTTGTTTTGAATTTCGTGAGAAATTTTCGATACTGTTTCACCAATCAATGCGAGCCGCTGTTTTTCCGACAATTCGATTTTTGTATCGGTTAATTCTTTTATCTTCCGTTCAAGTTCTTTGTTGGATTCGTTTAATTTGTTAAACATTATTTCCAGATTTTCAGCCATCTTATTAAACGAATTTACAAGCGTTCCGAGTTCGTCTTCCCTTTCCACGTCTATTTTGTGTGAAAATTCACCCGCCGCTATTTCGCCCGCCGCTTCGGTTATTTTATTAAGAGATTTTGAAATCCGCCCCGAAATAATGTAAATCAATCCGAAAATCAAAACAAAGATAGCGGCGCTAAAATAAATTACCTGTTTAATCACTTCCAACAATTTTCCGGTTTCGGAGCTTGTGTTTGTCAACGCTGCAATATTCATATCTATTTCAGGATATTTTTTAAAAGCGGAAACAAACTCTTTTTTTTGCCCGAAAGGAACTTCGCCGATTAGCCGGTTAATCATTACCTTTTCCGAAGAAAAAACGATTCTGTTATCTTTGTCATAAAGAAATACAGATTCGTTATCCGGAAGCGAAAGATTACGCAGCGCTTTACCGGCAATTTTTTCCGTGTGTAAAAATGCAATTAATTTGATATCGTTTGTTCTTCTAACCGGAGAAACGAGTATTAATTCCTTACCGCTTTTTGAGGCATCCCTAATTATCTGCCGTTTTTTGTTTGAGACTGAAATCTTTCTAATTAACGATGGACTTAAGAAAGAAATCCTTTCACTTTTTTCTTCGACTGTTATTTTTCCATTAAAAAGCCGTAACGGGGTAAACACAGAAATTTGAGCTGAATTGAATTTAATTAAAATCAACTTTGAATATTTAGCAGGAAAAATAGAGAACAAATTTACAATGTTTTCGTGTAGTTTCCGGTTAAAATCAGGGTTGGAAACAAGAGTTCCTTTTAAGCCAAAGTAAACAATTCCTTTAAGTTCAACAAATGAATCGTCAATATTCTTATCCATTTGAATTTTAAATTGACTCGCCGTTCTAACCGACCTGCTTAAAGCCCTTTCTTTGATATTATTCACCGTTTGAAAATAGAAAAAATTTACTACCACAAGCAGTAGAAGAAAAGCAAACGCCATAAAGGAAAACAGTATCTTTTTTCGTATGTTTAAGCGGAGTTTCATTTGTCAAGCCAAATCAGAGCAAAGTCGGGAAAACCGTTTCTGATTGTAAAATTTTTTACTCTTTTGCGGATAATGTTGTAAAAATATTTTTCTTCTGAGACATAAATTGCCGCAACATCGTCCCGCAGAATTTTTTCGAGGCGGCGAAAAAGCCGACGCCTTTCGATAGGATTATTTTCTATCTGCGACTTTTCAAAAATTTTATCAAATTCCGGATTTTTGTAGTTGAATAAATTAACGAACTTTCCGCTTTTTGAATAGAATAATTGGTAATACTCCGAAAGATCTGGAAAGGAGGGCGACATACTTATTCTGAAAATATCCGGACGATTTTTAATAATTCTTTCGTAATATCGTTTCGGGTTCACGTTTCTGACTACGTTTAGATTTAAAGACTTCATCCCCAATTCAATTATATTGAGAAACGGTGCGTTTACGGAAGATGATAATTCATAAACATTTTTATCTATGCTGAAATCTCCTGCTAAAATTTTTCCTTTTCCGGGATTGAATTGATACCAATGCAAGTTTGAATCGCCCAACAAAAAAGCCGGAGCAAGTGTGTTTTGCGGGAAATACTTAAACTCCCGTGAAACATATAACTTTTGTCTGTTCAGTGAATACGCAAGGGCTTTCCGTAATTCCGGATTTTTGGCAAGCGGAGTATTCTTTTCGAAAGAAAAACCAAAGAATCGTATTTTCAATGCATTTTGGGTTTTGATTATTTTGAACTTTGCCGTGTCCAATTCGTTCTTAAACGAATTATATTCGTCTCTGTCAAGCGAAATGTAATCGCATTTACCTTTAAATAAATCACCTATTTTTTCTTTTTCATTTGAAAAAAACTTAAATGAAACCGCATCGAGAAAGGGCAAGCTCTTGCCGTTTGTATTTTTTCGCCGGTAATTTTTGTTGCGGATAAAATAAACTTCCTCGGTCGGGTTACAAAAAGAAAGTTTAAACGGACCAGTTCCGATTGGATGCTCTGCGATTTCATCTCCGTAATAATTAACCGCTTTTTCGGAAAGAATAAAAGCAGAAGGGGCAGCAAGTAATTTTAAAAAAGTTACAAAGGGTTTGTTTAAATTAAACTCAATCGAAAATTTATTCCTTATTTTAATACCTGCAATTGCGTCCGTTAAACCTTGGTGATAATCTCGAATTCCTTTGATTTTATCGGCGAAAAGAGAAAAATTAACGCTTGGATTTTTACTGTCGGCAATTCTCTTGAATGTAAACAAAACATCTGATGCGGTAAGTTCACGTTCTTTGTCGGATTTGAAACAGGGATCACTGTGAAACAATATTCCTTTTTTAAGATAAAATACATACTGCAAACCATCTTTCGATTTTTCCCATTTTTCGGCAAGTCCGGTATTATCTTCAGAATCTCCAACCAATCCGTCGTATATTAATCGCGAAGCCAAAAAGTCTGATAAATATAAAATCTTATTCGGGTCAAGTGTTTCTATTGGTGAGAATATTTTGACATTTAAGGTGCCTCCTTTATTTAAGAGGGTTTTTCTGCTTTTTTTATTACGACAAGAATTAGAGAAAAACAAAACCAAAATTAAAAAGAAATAGTAACGAGGCGCACTTTTAAATGTTTTCATCGGAACTTTAATCTTAAATTGATTTAATATTTTATTTACACGATAAAATAGAACACACAAAATCAAAATATAAAATAAAATACATTCAACCAAAATTTGTTGTATTGCCTGAATGTTTTCATCTGATTATTTCCCTACGAAGTTTTGTCACGATTTTCCACGCCTTTGGCGGGGCAGGCAAAAAAATCTTGACAAAACAATTTAGTGTTTTCTCTCGTCCTAACCCCGAGCTGAAGCTCGGGGTTAATGAAATGTTGTTCATGTAGAGCTTTGTTAAAATTATTTTGTACGCTTTGTTTTTCGGTAATCTGTAACAAGTCTCAACCTTAACCTCAACCTCTAAACAAAAAATAACAGAACAATCATCCATCTTGTCACGGCGTAGTCCCGATTTATCGGGACGAAGACGGACCTGTCACGGCGTAGTACCGATTTATCGGGAGAAGGCGGATATCCAACCATCCAATCATCCAACCATCCAATCAATTTATTCCTTACGCATTCTTCTTTCATAAATAATATCATTCGCTTGGGTTTCTTAAACTTAGTCATGTATGTTTCATTTGAGTTATTAGAATTATAATATTACAATTATCGGCAACAGAAATTTCCACTTATTCCAGACACTGCTTAATAAAGTAGTTGTTAAACATTCACCTAATAACGTATCGGAGCCGCAATGCTGCGCTCCTTCTCAATAACGCGTGTTATTCTACAGATTTCCATTAGCTCGCAAAGACAGTGAAAGAAAACAAGTTTTCATTGCCGTCGAATTTATTCGACGGCTGAAAAAATAAAGCGATAATCAATGGGCTTCAGACCCATTGAATTCTTTACAACTGACGGCGGTTATTTTGTAATGATCTTTGATCGCCTCGCCAAAGGCGTGAACCTGCCCCGCTAATGGCGTGCGGTTTGGCGCTTTGCTTTTTTAACCCCACGTCTGAAGACTTGGGTTAACGACATGAAGATTTCGGTTGTAATTATTAGTTGAGTTTTGCTTAAATGCCAATCGTTGTAAATAAAATTAGCAACCCCAACACTCCTTTGACCATTAACAATCCATTCATCCAGCCATCCAACTTGTCGCGACGTAGCCCGCGCGCAGCGAGGGCGTAGGCGGATCATCCATTAATCTCTTCCCGAAGAACGAGCAATGCGGCTGAAGCCGAAAATTTTTTCTTCTATTCTAAACACGTTGACTGAAGTCAACGTCAATGCTGACCGACCCAACATTCCATTCTTCCATTATTCCAACACCCCATTTACAATTCACAATTAACAATTTACCATTTAGAATTCACCATTCAGAATCCATCCATCCAATTATCCAGCCATCCAACTTGTCGCGACGTAGCCCGAGCGCAGCGAGGGCGTAGTCGGATCATCCATTAATCCCTATCCCGAATGAAATTGAAATTCGGCTAAAGCAGGAAAATCTTTTCTCTATTCAATGCCGCAGTAATGACTGAAACCAATGGCAAATTCAGTAAAATATTTTTACAAAGCAGCTTTAAAAACAATCTTTTCCCTTTACGGCAAAATCAATATATTTGTAGCCAAATTTAAAAACAATTGGTGCTGATGGATCATTATTCTTTTTGGTCGATTTTACCCCCCGTTTTAGCTATTATTTTAGCTATTAAAACACGTCAGGTGTTTGTCTCACTTCTTTTCGGTATTTGGCTTGGCTGGGTTATCCTTGCCGGTGGCAACATAATAAACGGAACGGTACAAACAATTGAAGCTCTTGTTAACGTTTTTAAAAATCCGGGAAATACCCGTACAATAATGTTCAGCTCTCTGGTAGGTGCGTTAATCGCCTTTATTCAACGCTCCGGCGGTGTTGATGGTTTCGTAAAAATTGTAAATAGGATTCTCAACGGACTTGAAAAAAAGAACATCGGTGAAAGTAGAAAAATCGTACAAATAATTGCTTGGCTTACCGGTGCTTCGATATTTGTAGAATCCAGCATAAACGCTTTAACCGTTGGAACAGTTTTCCGTCCGATATTTGACAGACTTAAAATTCCGCGTGAAAAATTAGCTTACATTGCAGATTCAATTTCAGCACCGACTTGCATTTTGATTCCCCTTAATGCTTGGGGTGCGTACATAATGGGCTTAATTGCCGCACAGGGATTTGCAAATCCGTTCAAAGTTTTAGTTCATGCTTTCCCTTACAATTTCTACCCGATGCTTGCAATGGCTATGGTTGTAATCATTATTATTTCGGGGAAAGATTTCGGTCCGATGAAAAAAGCCGAAGACCGGGCAAGGAAAGAAGGTAAAGTAATACGTGACGATGCAACGCCATTAATTTCATCGGATGTGGTTTCCCTACCGCGTAAAACCGGTGTCTCCCCCAAAGCACGCAATATGGTTATCCCTATTTTTGTAATGGTCTCGATGATGCCTATTATGCTTGTGCTTACCGGTTGGAATTCGGTTGCAAACATTCAGCAATATCCCTGGTACAAACAAATATTCTTTGCAATAGGGCAAGGCTCAGGTTCGGCTTCCGTTCTTTACTCGGTGTTAATTGCAATTACAACAGGAATTATTCTCTACACCGCTCAAAGAATTTTTTCATTTAAGGAGACGGTTGATTTAGTATTCAAAGGCATTAGCGGGTTAATACCCCTTGCATTGCTAATGATGTTAGCCTTTGCTATCGGTACGGTTTGTAAGGAACTCGGTACCGGTATCTACGTTGCTGAAGTCACAAAAAGCTGGCTGGCGCCAAAATTTGTTCCGGTTGTTGTTTTTCTCGTCTCTTGTTTCATTGCTTTCGCAACGGGTACGTCCTGGGGCACATTTGCAATAATGATTGCAATCGGCGTGCCAATGGCTCAAAGCCTTGATGCAAATCTTTATTTAACAATTGCCGCAGCATTAGGCGGCGGGGTTTTCGGTGATCACTGCTCACCTATTTCGGATACAACAATTATCTCGTCAATGGCATCCGCAAGCGACCACATCGATCACGTTAAAACACAATTACCTTACGCCGTCACTGCAGGAATAGTAACAGCATTTATTTATTTGGTGCTGGGATTGATATTTTAACTCTTTAGGGTTAAAAGACTTAAAAGTTTAAAGAGGAAGTGAACAGAGAACAGAAAATCAATTACGGATGAAAAGACGGAAGAAGGATGATTGGATAAATGGATGATTGGATGGCAATTAACAGAGAGTTATTAATTAAGAATGTTGAATTTTGAATGCTGAATGTTGAATTAACTAATCCGTGAGCATCCGTTTAATCCGTGTAATCTGTGTTCTATCCAATCTGCGGAAATCATAATCAATCATGACAAATCTGCGTCCCATTCCCTCCCCCACAACCTGCGGGGTGGAAACCAATACTCGCTACACACCGTTACCTTTTCTAAACCCTAAACTCCCGAACTTTCTAAAAAAACTTGGTTTTTAGTTAAATGGAATTTGAGAATTTATGCTAATCGTATTTTTTCCTTAGTTCTTCGTTTCCCAATGTCGGCTTAATAAATTCTTGCCATTCTTCGCTTTCCCACGTACCGAGTTTTTTGTGGACACTGTAATATTTTTGAGGTATGGGATGCGTTCCTACAACAACCGGAATGTTAAACTTTGTCTCAATATAATTTTTGAAATAAGCAATGTACGGGCACGGTGGATATCCGACAACGAAACCTGTTGCGAAATGAATTGCTTCAGCTCCGTTTTTAATCATCTCTTCGGGTGCGTATTCAATATTCCCACCGGGGCAGCCGCCGCAACTTGTGTAACCTACAATTTCCAAAGGTTCGTCCTTTGAATAAATGTCAAATGCCCCTTCCCTATTTTGCATCGACTTGAAGCATTTGCCGCCCGCACAATTTTTGTAACGCTCGCAGATGATTATTCCTACTTTCATGATTTAACTCCTCGCCATTTGATAATACCAAACTTACAAAAAGTGTTAAAAAATCCTCGTTCAAATTTTACAAAAAAATACGAAAGTTCAAACCTAAACAAATGAACGGTCATTGACTCCCAAAACTATTTTAAAGCCTTAATTACAACAAATGCACCTTCACCGTAACCTTCTTTTACGGGTTCAACCTCTTTTACATCCTTTAAGCTGTGAAAAATTGTTTGTGTAAAATCAAAATTTTCAAACTCTGCCTTTTTCAAATTGGAAACAACTTCATTAACCGAATAGAAATTTGCTATTTTATAAAACAGACTTTCTTCTTTATGTTCCCGATATAATTTCCCGACAATACTTTCTTTATCTACAAATCCGACAATTAGAAACCCGCCTTTTTTTAATACGCGATATGCTTCTCCAAAGGAGGTTTCCAAATCATCCACAAAACAAATAGTGGTTATCATTAAGGCAAAGTCGAATCGGAAATCAACCAACGGAAGATGTTCGGCTACGCCGGCAATAATTTCAATCCCCCTTTTTCGAGCTATTTTTCTCATCTCTTTTGATGGCTCAATACCCAATTTAATACTTAAAGGAGCGGCAAAACGTCCGCTGCCGACTCCTATTTCAACACCATTTGTGCTATCAGGTAATTGATTCTTTACAGCATTAAGTTCCGAAATAAAAGCAAATTTATTTCTTTCAAACCAATCTTCATATTCGGATGTAAATTTTTCAAATGGTTGTATTTTCATTCTCGTTTACCTCCGGTCATTTTTCATCACAAATTTGTCAATGGGGCTTTCTCCATTGTATAATTTGGGTTTAACAATCTCATAATTCCTTAATTAAAATATTTCATCATCAAAGTAGCCAATAATAATAAGGCAAATTTAAAATACAAAATTTCCCTAAATTTATTAAGACAAAAGAAAAAGAAACAGATTCCTAAAGGCTTTGGAACAAACTTATTGAAATTTACTTACATTTTCAGCTTAAGAAAAAGATTAAAATGAAACTAACATTATTGATTTTTAAACACACAACTTGCCCACCCTTGGCGGGAAGGAAATGATTATTAATTATGAATGATGAACCTGCCTGCCGGTAGGCAGGTGATAAATTATGAATTCGTGATGAGCAATTTGATTGCGTAATTGTGTAGTTGGATGGATGAAGAATTGTTCTTTTATTTTTTGCTTAGAGGTTGAGGTTAAGGTTGAGACTTGTTACAGATCACCGAAAAATAAGCGTACAAAATAATTTTAACAAAGCTCCCCATGAGCGATATTTCATTAACTCCGAGCTTCAGCTCGGGGGTAATGCGAGAGAAAAAACTAAGGTGTTTTGGCGCGATTTTTGGATTTTCTCGTTTGGGGAAGATAAAAATCGTGACAAAACTTAGGAGGGAAATAATCAGATGAAATTTCACTATATTTGAAATTTAAAATTCAAACGGAAATCCGAACGAGGAAAGATGAAGATATTAGTCTCCAATGATGACGGCATTGACGCCGTAGGAATTCAAGTTCTATCCAATGCTTTAAAAAAAATTGGCGATGTTACAATCGTTGCACCTTTAACCGAACAATCCGCCGTAGGGCATGCCATTACAATGAAAATTCCTCTGCGCGTAACCAAACAATACAGGGACGGTAAATTTTACGGCTACGCAGTTGACGGCACACCGGCAGACTGCATTAAAATGGGAATCCGAAACATTTTAAAGGGAAAACCGGACATAGTAATATCGGGAATAAATCACGGCTCGAACACCGCAGTTAACATTATTTACAGCGGCACCGTTTCAGCCGCGCGCGAAGCGGCAATAATGGACGTGCCTGCTATCGCAATCTCTGTTACCGCACATCACCCGAAGCATTACGAATTTGCAGGCAAAGTAGCGGCACATTTGGCTAAACTTGTTGTTGAGAAGGGATTGCAAAAGGGTTCCTGCCTCAATGTAAACGTACCCGATTTACCGGAAGAAGAGATTGCCGGAATTCTTCTCACAAAGCAGGGCGTTTCCAAGTGGGATGATATTTACGAGGAACGAACCGACCCTTACGGTGAGAAGTATTACTGGCTAACGGGCAATATGACCAAAGACGACCACACCCTCGACAGAGACCAGTTTGCAATTATGAACAAATATGTTGCGGTTACTCCCATTCATTTCGATTTAACCGATTACAAAACTTTCGAAGAGATGCAAACCTGGGGAATCGATTTTCTTCAAAAGGAAATTAA
>WFQV01000475.1 GCA_015486905.1 Melioribacteraceae bacterium
GTCCTGTCCCGCCTGTTCCGCCAACGGCGGGAACAACGGCGGGACAAATGACAAATCACTTGGAAACGAGTAATAGTGATGTGTAACGAGAAGAATTAATAACGAGAGCCGTTCTCAATAAAATTTCTTACCTCTTACTTCTCGCGTCTGGCGATGAACGATTAATGAATACTCGAATAACAAGTGACAATCGCTGTTTACTATTCTCTGAAATTTGCTCTCTTATTTTTAATTGCGGAGAGGGAGGGATTCGAACCCCCGGTACCCTCGCAGGTACAACGGTTTTCAAGACCGCCGCATTCAACCACTCTGCCACCTCTCCTCTTGAGTGAACATTATTAAAAATTAGGAGCGAAATAATAAGAATTTTCTTTAACTTTTGCTAAATACAATTTAAAAATTAGTGCTAAATAAAAAGCGGTATAAAATGAAAAGAATATTAACGGTTTTTATTATCGGTTTTGTTGCTTTTAATTCAAATTCGGCTCAAAGAAAAATTCCCCGCGTCCCGCAGTGGGCAAAATGTGCAGTATGGTACCAAATATTCCCCGAAAGATTTTTTAACGGCGATAAATCAAATGACCCTATGCCTATTGACTTAAAAGGCTCCTGGCCTCACTTCGTTCCCAATGGATGGCAGATTACGCCGTGGACGTCCGACTGGTACAAACTGCAACCGTGGGAAAAGAATGACGGAAAAGGATTTTACTGGAATGCCGGTACTCGACGTTACGGCGGCGATTTGAAAGGTGTTATTGAAAAACTCGATTACTTAAAAGATTTGGGAATAAACGCAATTTATTTAAATCCCGTTTTCGAATCTCCTTCCCTCCACAAGTACGATGCTTCAATGTACCGGCACATCGATAATAATTTCGGACCAAATCCGGAACTTGACAAGAAGATTTGGGCGAAAGAAAATCCCGAAGACGAAGCAACATGGCGGTGGACATCAGCCGATTCACTTTTTCTAAAACTCATACGCAAAGCTCACAAAAGAAATATTAAAGTGATTATTGACGGCGTGTTTAATCACGTAGGAACAACATTCTGGGCATTTCAAGATTTAATTAAAAACCAACAAGCATCCAAATACAAAGATTGGTTCATAGTTAAAAGTTTCGACAATCCGAAAACTCCGGAGAACGAATTTGACTATCACGGCTGGTACGGAGTTAAGGATTTGCCGGAATTTAGAGAAGACCGAAACGGATTAGTGAAACCGGTTGCGAACCACATTCACAAAATAGTTAAAAGATGGATGGACCCAAACGGCGACGGAAATCCTTCCGATGGAATAGACGGCTGGCGGCTCGACGTTGCGGACATGGTCAGCCACAAATTCTGGAAGAAATTTCGGAAGTGGGTTAAAGAAATAAATCCCAACGCTTACATTACGGGGGAAGTTTGGTGGGAGGATTGGCAACACAACAAAATGTTTAACGCTTCCCCATGGCTGCAAGGCGACGAATTCGACGCGGTAATGAATTACCGCTTTGCACGCGCCGTTAAGAGGTTTGTATCGGATGTTAAACTTGGAATTAAACCGAGCGGATTTATGGACTCATTAAAAAATCAGTACCGCGATTACAATAAAGAAAATCTTTACGCCTTAATGAATTTAATGGACAGTCACGATACCGAAAGGCTTGCTTCGATGATTGTTAATCCCGACATTTGGTACGACCACAATGCAATTCCAAGACCCGGCAATAACTGGAATGTTAGGAAGCCCAATAAACTTGAGCGTGCAAAGCAGAGACTAATGGTAGCTATTCAGATGACACTCCCCGGTGCACCGATGATTTACTATGGTGACGAAGCGGGAATGTGGGGCGGAGATGACCCCGACGACCGTAAACCGATGGTGTGGTCGGAATTTAAGTACGAAAGCGAAACCCATCACCCGTTCGGTAAAAAACGCCCTAATGATTCGGTTGAATTCGATTCGTCATTGTTCAATTGGTACAAAAAAATTATTGCGATTCGAAAAGGGAACAAGGCTCTTAGCTTGGGCGATATTAAATTTAAAATAATTGACAACGACAAAAAAATACTTGCGTACGAAAGAAATTTTGAAAACGAAACTCTTTGGGTGGTAATAAATAATAATCACAATGCAAATAGAATAGCGCTTAAAGTCTTGGGAATTAAGGCGTATATGTTGGATTTAATTAACAACAAAAAATACAATACTGAGAGCAAGATTTTTTTAAAACCTTACGGAATAGCTGTTCTCAAAGAGATGAAGTAATTTTTCGTGTTGCCGAAAAAATTAAAACAAAGCGTAAATGAACGGCGCTATTGCCGAGCCTTGCGTTAAGATAATCAGTCCTCCGAGAAGGATTAAAAAAATGATTATCGGCATCAGCCACCATTTTTTCCTTACTTTAAGAAAAGACCACAACTCGGATAGTATTGAAATCTTGCTCATTTATTTTCCATTATTTTTATTTCAAAGATAAAAACCTTTGGTTTAAGAAAGAAGTTCGGTACAAGATTTAAAACTGTCTTTCGGTAAATTCTTTTTTGTACTCTTCCCTTTTTCTGTAATGCCAATATGACTTTGCATCGGGATTAAATTTTTCATCTAAAAATTTTTTGCCGGCTATCTGTGCAATTAAAGCCATTGGCGTAATGACCAAATAAAACAACAATGAAAGAATTAAGCGTGTGCTGAACATTCCCAATAAAATTGCAAGAGCCATCCATGGCTTTTGTAATGGCTTGAGCAGTTTTGGAGTAAAGAACCCTGCGGCAATCAACAAAATTCCTATCGCGAGGAAATAGACGGACGAGCCTCTGCCGAAAAAGAAAAGCGCCGCACCGATTAGCGCAGATACTCCTCCGACACTCAAGCCGAATTTTTTCAACTCTTTTTTACTGCTGTCAATATTTCTAATTTCTTCAATCATTTTTGAACTTTCTCTCAATCCTCCGCTAATCCAACGCAAAAATTTTCCGCCAGTCAACATCTTCTTCCAAAGGGCGCTGGTCCTTTTTGTCGAGCAGAAAAGGTCCCAACACAAGGTAATCCATTTCCGTTCGCATAAAACATTTGTAAGCGTCTTCGGGCGTGCAAACAATCGGTTCGCCGCGCACGTTGAAAGAAGTATTAACCAAAACCGCACTGCCGTGTTTCTTCTCGAATGTCGAAAGCAATTTGTGGTAAAGCGGATTTGCCTCCTTATTAACAGTCTGAATCCTCGCTGTGTAATCTACGTGTGTTACTGCGGGAATGTCCGAGCGGGGAACGTTTAACTTTTCAATGCCGAAAAGTTTTTGTGATTGCTCGTTCATTTTAATTTGTCGTTCACGTTTTATTTCCGCTACCAAAAGCATGTAAGGGCTGGGGCGGTCTAACTCGAAGTAATCCGAAACCTTTTCTTCAAGTACCGAAGGAGCAAAGGGACGGAAGCTCTCGCGGAATTTTATTTTCAAATTCATTTTGGATTGCATCTTTGGCGAGCGGGCGTCTCCCAAAATAGAGCGGTTGCCTAAAGCTCTCGGCCCGAATTCCATTCTTCCCTGAAACCAGCCGATTACATTCTCCCCTGCAATTAAATCTGCCGTAACATCCGTCAATTGCTCTTCGCTTAGTTTTTTGTATTCAATTTCATTTTCATCGAGAAATTTTTTGATTTCATCTTCGGTGAATTCAGGTCCCAAGTAAGAACCTTTTTGGAAATCGTTCTTTCCGTCCGCTTCCCTTTTGTTGCCAAAATATTGATGCCATGCAAAGAGTGCGGCACCGAGGGCGCCGCCTGCATCACCCGCAGCAGGTTGAATCCAGATATCGTCAAAAATTCCTTCCCTTAAAATTTTGCCGTTCGCTACACAGTTTAGAGCAACACCCCCCGCTAAACACAAATATTTCTTGCCTGTTTCTTTCTTAACGAAGCGTGACATTCTGAGCATTATTTCTTCGGTTACCTCCTGAACGGAACGCGCCAAGTCCATTTCTTTTTGAGTCAACTTCGATTCGGGTTTACGCGGCGGACCGCCGAATAACTCGTTAAACTTTTTGCCTGTCATTGTAAGTCCGGCAACGTAATTAAAATATTCCATGTTTAACTTAAACGAACCATCTTCCTTCAAATCAATTAACTTGTCAATAATAACATCTACGTATTTCGGTTCGCCGTAAGGAGCTAAGCCCATTACCTTGTATTCGCCGGAATTTACTTTAAAGCCTGTGTAGTATGTAAATGCCGAATAGAGCAACCCCAACGAATGGGGGAATTTAATGTCACCTAAAATTTCAATTCTGTTGTTTTCACCAATCCCGAAACTTGAAGTGGTCCACTCACCGACACCGTCGGCAGTAAGTATTGCCGCCTCTTTGAAGGGTGAGGGAAAAAATGCAGAAGCAGCGTGAGATTCGTGATGCTCGGTAAAAATTACCTTCCCTTCATAGTTTAATTCTTTCTTAATTACTTCTTTAATCCAGAGTTTCTGCTTTATCCACAAAGGCATTGCTTTAACAAATGATTTTATTCCCCTCGGCGCGTAAGCCAAATAGGATTCCAAAATTCTTTCGAATTTGAGAAACGGCTTGTCGTAGAAAGCTACAAGTTCCAAATCTTCCGCTGAAATTTTAGCGTACTGCAAACAATATTTAGCAGCATTTCCCGGAAAACTGGAGTCGTGCTTTTTACGTGAAAATCTTTCCTCCTGTGCTGCGGAAATTATCTCACCATCCTTTACCAAACAGGCGGCACTATCGTGATAATAAGCCGAAATTCCTAAAATGTACAAAGCCTTTTGATGTTTAATTAGTAAAAATAAGAATGTCAAAATATGTTAAAGGAGATTAAAATTCAAAAATTTTGAGTGCAGCAATCACAAAGTACAGAGAATAGGAAATTATATTATCCTCAATCAAATCTTTGTTTTTTTTGTCAAAATATTTTAAACTTTTGTAATAATTGAAATTGTGAAATTGGTTGCCGGCTTTGCCGCGCTAAGGATTGTTGGATGAATGGATGGTTGGATATTAGATAACAATTATGAATGATGAATTATGAATGATGAATTATAAATAAAAAGTTGGGAGAAGTATGAATAGCTATC
>WFQV01000476.1 GCA_015486905.1 Melioribacteraceae bacterium
AAGGGTGAAATTTTAGTTTTCCTTAACGGAGACGTTGAATTTAATGCCGAAAAACTTTTTGAATTTATCGAACGGAATTTTCGTAACAGCGATTACGTCGGAATGACTTGCAGCGTTAACATTCACGAAAATGAACGCACCTTTGCAGACAAACTGTTTATGGGTTTCTACAATACATACTTCCATTTCCTAAATATTATAGGGCTGGGAATGGGGAGAGGGGAGTGCCAAATTGTACGGAAAAATCTTTTTGACGAACTCGGCGGTTACAATGAAAATCTTGCCGCCGGTGAGGACTTCGAGTTTTTTAAAAGACTCCGGCGTAAAGGGAAAATTCTTTTTACTCACAAAATTGTTATCTGTGAATCGCCGAGAAGATTTAGAAAATACGGACATTTAAAAATATTTTTAACTTGGACATTGAACGGTTTATTCGTTATTTTAAAAAACAAATCTTTGTCAAAAAATTGGGAAGAGGTTAGATAGGTTGAAAAAAGTAATTCCCTTTCTGTTCGTTCTGATTTTTGCTTTTCAGATTAAAGCACAAGTCGGCTACGTAGAAGCAAGCCACCCTATTTACCAATTTCTTGAAAGAATGAGCGTAAGGAAAATTATTTCTTCTTACAATTCATTCGAACTCCCTAAATCTAAAAAAGAGATAGGGAAGTGGCTGAGGGAAATTGACAAATCGCTTTACAAAATGAATTCAGCGGACAAAGCTATTTTCAGACAATTCAAATCGGAATTTGAATACGAGTATTCCGGTAAAACGGACAGGTATTATTCATTAATCGGAAACGGCATTTCAAACAATTATCCTCTCGGTGACAAAGAGAAATATCTTTATTTTTACAATGACAAAAACAAATCAAGTTTTTACGTTAATTTAATTGCAAATGCCAAATTCATTAACCGCAATTCGCAGCCGTTTAATTATTACTACAATTTTGCGGAGAATGGAAATTCTGCTTTGGTTAATTTCGGCGGGCGAATCGGGGGAACATTTTACGATAAATTCGGCTTTCAAATAAAAGGGACTAACGGTACCTATCGAGGCAGCAAGAAATTGGCTGATACTTTTCCGGAAGCAAAATTTAATTACAAGTTTAATGAAACCCAGAAGAGTAACGTTGGATCGAACTATTTCGACAATACCGAAGGCTACGCCGCTTACCAAAACAATTGGCTGCAGTTAAAAATAGGCAGCGACAGAAATCTTTTTGGCGAAGGAATTTTAAAAGATATTCTGAGCGACAATTCACCGAGGCAGGATTACATTTCTCTCAAATTAAATTACATGAATTTTTCCTACACTTTTTACCATGCGAAATTACTCGGATTGGTGCACATAAACAACGACTATGCAACAAACGAACCGTACAAACAAATAAATGCAAAGAATTTTGTGTACCACCGCTTTGGTATTCACTTATTTAATAATTCTTTCTTCAACGTCGGTGAAATGATTATTTACTCTTTCCGAGAGTTTGATTTGGCTTACCTCAATCCGTTCAACTTTTACAAGAGCTCCGAGCATGCAAATCAGGACAGGGACAATTCGCTACTCTTTTTTGATTTCTCAAACTATTCTTTAACCAACTGGAAATTTTTTGCTTCTGTTGTAATTGACGATTTCGACTTCAGCAAAATAGGGACACACTGGCTGGGAAATCAAATTATGTTGAATACGGGATTTTACACAACCATCTTAAACAAGCTTCTCCCTCTCGATTTTGAAGCTCAATATTTAAGAATTGACCCTTACGTTTATACGCACAGATTCCTTTACAATAATTACACAAATTTTTATTACAATTTGGGAGCGCCTTTACAACCGAACAGCTACGCTTTGGTTTTGAAATTCATTTACACTCCGACAGGGAAATTAAAATTTGATTTCTCCTTTCTCTATTCGGAACACGGGGAAAACTATTACAGCCAAGAACATATGCTGGATGAAAACGTCGGCGGAAATATTTGGTACGGTTATCGTGAAGTGGATTTGCATAATTCAACTAAATTCCTTGCGGGCAATAGAGAATATCTGACTAAAATAAAATTTAAAGGGGCTTACGAAGTCTTAAATAATTATTATCTGTTTTTAAGAGCGGAATACGTAAATAATAAAGAAATATTTTACCCGAAAAGTTATTTGGATTTACTTTTAGGTTTTTCGTTGATTATTTAGTAAAATGAAACATACATAACTAAGTTTAAGACACCCAAGTGAATGATATTATTTATGAATAATGAATGCGTGAGGAGTAGATTGATTGCATGGTTGGATGGCTGGATGATTGGATGGGTGGATAATCCGTCTTCGCCTTCGCTATACTCAGGCTACGCCGTGACAGGTCCGTCTTCGCCTTCGCTGCGCTCAGGCTACGCCGTGACAGGTCCGTCTTCGCCTTCGCTATGCTCAGGCTACGCCGTGACAGGATGGATGATTGTTCTTTTATTTTTTGCTTAGAGATTGAGGTTAAGGTTGAGACTTGTTACAGATTACCGAAAAACAAAGCGTACAAAATAATTTTAACAAAGTTCTACATGAGCAACATTTCATTAACCCCGAGCTTCAGCTCGGGGGTAGGACGGGAGAAAACACTAAAGGGTTTTGGCGCGATTTTTGGCTTTGCTCGTCTGGGCAAGGTAAAAATCTTGACAAAACTTCGTAGGGGAATAATCAGATGAAATTTTGAATTGTGATTTAAATCATAATCATCACCCTAAAAAAATATTATCTTAAAATTATAATTTAAAAGCAGTGTTCTAATTGATGAAAGCAGGCTAAAAAAAAATTGAGAAATATTTTACCTCGGAGAATAGATGAAAATTAAATTTTGGGGCACTCGAGGCTCAATTCCCGTCCCCGGTTTATCCACTGTTAAATATGGCGGAAATACTCCCTGCGTTCAAGTTATTTCGGACAACAAAGAAATATTTATTATCGATGGCGGTACCGGAATAAGAGCATTGGGAGAAGAACTACTTGAAAAATACCCTAAAGGGACAACTGTGAACATTTTGATTTCACACACTCATTGGGACCATATTCAGGGTTTATTATTTTTCAGACCCTTTTACAGAAAAAACTTTAAAATTAATCTCTTTTCCAATGCGATGAACGGGATGACAATTGAAGATATTATTAAAGCTCAAATGCACCCTTCTTTTTTCCCTGTCTCTCCAGATGTTTTTGAAGCGGAAATTCAATATCACAGAATTCTTCCCAACCAGGAATACAAGTTTAATAAATTAACCGTACAGACAACAAATTCGCACCATTCCGCTGGTACGTTATGTTTTAGGGTTAATAACGATACCTCGAGTTTTGCTTACATGACGGACAACGAACTTTATTACAATACAACTTTCGAGTTGCCCAAGAAGGATTCCATTCTACAGAACAACGAGGAATTGATTAAATTTGCCGATTCGGTAGATTATCTGATTCACGATACAACTTATTCTCTGAAAGATTACAAATCCCATGTCGGCTGGGGGCATTCGAACAATATCTCCGCCGTGGTGTTTGCTCATCTGGCAAAAGTTAAAAATTTTTTCCTGTTTCATTACGAACCTCTTTACACGGACACCGACATCGATAGAATGTTCGACGAGACGATTGAATTTCTCAAAGAAAGTAAATATGATTTAAACTGCGAACCTTCGTACGAGGGTTTGGAACTTACAATTTAAATTTCTCTTTAAAATGAAAAACTTATCTGTATTTAATCACACCCGGAAAAAACTACGAAAACGTAGTATCCATAGGATTGTCTGTGAATTAAAAAAAACTCTTGACCTAAAAGTCGAAGATTTGGAAATAAACTTTGTCGATGAAAAATTAATTAAAGATATCAACATTCGCTACTTAAAGCACGATTATAGTACTGACATAATTACCTTTAATTATTCGAAAGATAATAGTATATTAGAAGGAGAGATTTTTATTTCTCTGGACGATGCGGAAAAAAATGCGAAAAAGTTCAATGTTCTTTTGGAAAATGAAATTACAAGACTTGTAATACATGGCGTATTACATCTGATCGGCTATGACGATATTGAGACGAAGGCTAAGAAAGTGATGAAAAGAGAAGAGAACAAATTGGTAAAAAATATTTGGAACGATCAATTGAAGGGTACTATTATTTATGACAGCTAAAATAGTTGAAGCGGTAGCTAAAATACTTGAGGGATTAAATAAAAATCTTTCGCTTGAAGAACTTAACAAAGAGTTTAAAGCAAGTAAGGAATTCGACCAACAAACCGTGAGTGCCGCTTTCGGTTTGGTTTACGATAGAATATTAACTAAGAAACACAACCACGCTGTAAAAACGAATCACGATAATAAAATCAGAATCTTTAGCGAAGATGAGAAAGAAGTATTGGGATTTGAAAACTACAATTATCTTTTGCATCTAAAGAATGTAGGGCTTCTCGATGACGAAAACCTGGAGATTATCCTTGAGCAAATAATGATGTTTCCACTTGAAACGATTACCAAGGAGGACATCAATTGGATTATACTCGTTTCTATTGTTGAACCCGATGCCGATAGTATGCCAGGCAGCAGAGTGTTGCTTTATTCTTCCGACACCATTAATTAAAAAATCAAATTTTTTATGCGGGCTGACAAAAGTCTTTTAAAATATTTAACCGAATATTTAAACCGTATCGAAGGTGTACGGAGGCTTTCGTTCAATACTGTAAAATCATACCGAAAAGACATTGAACAATTTATTGATTTCTGCAGCAATAAGAATATCTATTTACCAGCGCAAGTAAATGAAAATACCATTCGATTGTTCTTAATGCTTTTAACCGAACAGAATATTGAGAGGAAAAGCATTTCACGTAAACTCTCAGCGCTAAGAGGATTTTTTAAATTCATTAAAAGCGAATCGAATTTAAGTATAAACCCTTTGTCTCAGATAAAAAATCCCAAAGCGAAAAAGATTTTACCAGAGACGCTGAGCAGTAGTTTGATTGAAGAAATATTTGAAATCCTTAACAAAGAAGAAGGAAATAAAAACAAATTTCTTTACAAAGTAATATTCGATTTACTCTATGGTTGTGCACTTAGGGTTTCGGAACTTTGCAATTTAAATATTGAAGATATCGATTTAAATACAAAAACGGTGCGTGTTTTCGGTAAAGGCTCAAAACATCGGATTGTACCTTTGGGGGAAAAAACAATTCAAACACTTAAAGAATATTTCATTTCTATCGATAATGATAAAGAAAAATTTTTAGTAAATAAAAATGGAACAAAGATATATCCACGCTTTGTACAAAGAATAGTTAAAAAATATATTTCATTGGTCAGCGATATTAAAAATAATAATCCTCATACATTAAGACACAGCGCAGCTACACACATGCTGGATAGGGGAGCGGATTTATTGGCGGTTAAGGAAATTTTGGGGCACGAAAATCTTTCAACAACACAAATTTACACGCACGTAAGTGTAGAGCGTTTAAAAAAAACGTACAAATCAGCACATCCAAAATCATAAGAGGAGTTATCATGAAAGTACAAATCACATCCCGTAAATTTCGAGCAAAGGACTCTTTAAAAGACTACATCAAGAGAGAGCTTAAACATCTTGAAAAATTCTACGATGAAATTTTAAGTGTAGATGTAATTCTCAGCTTTACGCATTTAAAAGATAGTATTAAAACGGTTGAAATGGTTGTGCAAATTCCCGGTAAAACTTTCTCGTCAAAAGTTAACAGCGACGATTTCAGAAAAGCGGTTAAAGCAACAGTGGAAAAATTAGAAAGGCAAATTAAATCTTATAAAACAAAAAGAAAGGCTAAAGTTAGAGCATGAGAATCAGCAGCAAAAATATTTCCCGTAAGGAATCCATTACGGTTGAATATTTTTTTCAATTAACTTCTGAAAAATTCAATATTAAATTATTAAATAACCGTGTGGGCTTTGAAAGGCTCATTACCGAACAGAATCTTCATAGACCCGGCTTGGCATTGGCCGGGTTTATTGATTTGTTCTCTTACAACAGAATTCAAATGTTCGGTAATACCGAGATGAGGTATCTTTACCAATTACCCCCTGCTGAAAGAGAAACAACTTTAAGGAAAATTTTTAATTTTAATTTACCTTGCATTATTGTTACAAATAATAATGAACCTACAGAAGAATTGATTAACCTTGCAAACGAATTTAAAATACCGATTTTCGGCTCGGAATATTCAACAAATAAATTGGCTTTCTTGGTTACCGATTTACTCGACGACCAATTTGCACCAAGAATTACAATACATGGCTCTTTCGTTGATGTGTACGGTGTCGGAATGCTTTTTGTCGGAAAGTCGGGAATAGGTAAAAGCGAGGTAGCTCTTGATTTGTTGGAGAGGGGACATCGTCTCGTGGCGGATGATGTTGTAATTTTTACAAAAAAGGGGGAAGAGATATTAATGGGTTCCGGCACAGATTTAGCACGTCATTTTATGGAAGTTAGAGGTATTGGAATTGTAAACGTACAGCAAATTTTTGGGATTCGCTCAATTAGATTCCAGAAAAGGCTTGAAATAGTAATTGAACTTGAATTATGGAATGATAAAGGAACTTACACGAGAACAGGTTTAGACCATGAAACAATCAGAATACAAGACGTTGAAATTCCTTACATTAAGTTGCCTATCATTCCCGGGAAAAATATTACTGTTATTGCCGAAGTGCTTGCATTGAACTATTTATTAAAACATTACGGTTACGATTCCGCAAAAGTTTTTCAACAAAGGTTAACGGAACAATTGAAAAAGAACAGAGGTTCGCTTAACGAAAGAATAATTAACTATTTTGAACACGATTTTGAATAGATTAAATTAAAAATATTTATTGACATACTTCATTGCTTTTATTATGTTCGCAGTTAAGATATGAAACAGTTTTACTTTTTTTCGAAGAATAAATTAAAGTTTGTAGAGATTAGGAACTTCTACCGGAAGTTCATATTCCTTATTCTATTTTTTTCAAGTGTAATTTCATTCCTGATATTCGGAACATTCTTTGTTATTAATCAAATAATAAATCCCAATGCCGAAGTCACAAAACTACAAATGGAGAACAGGGTACTTCAAAATAAATTAAAAAGCGCTCTCAGAAAATACGATGATTTAGACACGAGATTAGATAAAATAACAAAGGAGAATAACGCTTTAAGGCTTGCTGTAAATTTGGCTCCCATTGATGTAAACAACCGTGTTAAAGGCATGGGTGGTGCCGTTTTTGACGATATTCCGATTTCCAACTCAAAGGATGTAAAAAAGATTTTAACAAAGTTAAATTCGAAAATAGCCGAAGTTGCCGCGGAAGTAAATTTCGAAAAAAATAATTATGAAACTATTAAAAATAAATTAGAATATAATAAAAGATTATACAGAGCTATTCCGGCAATCAAACCTGCCGATGGTCCCTACGGCGATAAATTCGGAATGCGCTGGCATCCCATTTTAAAAATAAGAAGAATGCATAACGGAATAGATATTTTAGTCAATACGGGATCTCCGGTTTATTCTACCGGCGACGGAATCGTCTCGTTCGTAGGAAGGCGGGGCGGTTACGGTAAAGTGGTGGAAATAGACCACGGTTTCGGCTATATGACGCTTTACGCTCATCTGAGTAAATATTTGGTAAGGAAAGGACAAAAAGTTAAACGTGGAGATGAAATTGCTCTTAGCGGTAATACCGGAAGGCTCTCGACGGGGCCACACCTCCATTACGAGGTTAGGCATAACGGCATTCCTCTTAACCCCAGGAATTTTATCTTTGACGATGTTAATTTGTTTGACATTGTAAAAAAGAAATAGGAACGGAGCGGATAACTATGATTTGGACAATTGAATTAGCTTCTTATTTAGTCGATGCCCCTTGGCCAGCAAACAAAGAAGAGTTAATAGAATATGCCGATAGAATTGGCGCACCTTACGAATTAATTGAAAATTTAAAAGAACTTGAAGATAACGAAGAAATCTACGAATCAATAGAAGATATTTGGCCCGATTATCCTACCGATGAAGATTTCTTCTACAACGATGACGAATACGATTACACTTAATTGAGATGAATGAAATTCTTTCGGAAGGAATTGTAGGACAAGAGCGGGCATTAAAAATCCTCAGTAAACTTTATGAATCCGGACGTGTTCCACACGCACTTTTGTTTGTAGGCAATGCAGGAATAGGCAGACACAAATTAGCGCTTAACTTCTTGAAATTATTGAACAATAAACTTCCCGAAGAGAAAAGGGAAAGAGTTTTTCGTTCGATTGAAAATTACGCCGAGCCTTACGTAAAATTAATTCTTCCTTTACCAAGAGGGAAAGGCGAGAACACCGAAGACGGTCCTCTCGATAAATTAACGGCTCAACAAATAGAAGAAATACGCGAGCAAATATCTTTAAAAGCTCAAAATCCCTTTCACCAAATTTCAATAACGGCTGCAAATGCAATTAAAATAAACAGCATTAGGGACATTCGCAAAACGATTTCAATGAATGTGCCTGGGAACGAATTCCGTATCATAATAATTTCCAATGCTCATTTAATGACTACGGAATCTCAAAATGCTTTGCTTAAAAGTTTGGAAGAACCACCGGAACGAAATATTTTTGTTCTTATTACGGATTCGCCAGATAGACTTTTGGAAACAATACGTTCAAGATGTTGGATGGTGGACTTTAACCCTCTCAAAGAGGAAGAAATTGAAAAAATATTGACGAGCAACTTCAAAATCAATACGAATTTTGCAAAACTATTAGCTGCACTTTCGGATGGCTCGGTGGCAAAAGCTTTGGAGCTTTCAAATTACAATTTGGACGATTTGTTTGATTCTGCAATTACCATTTTGCGTTATTCTATGGGCAGAAAATATTTTACGGCTTTGAATTCTTTCGAAAGCATTCTCGAAAATTATGATTCAAAAGCCATTTTTATTTTAATCGGCTTAATATTAAAATGGATTCGAGACACAGATAAATTCAAATATTTGGAAAGTGTTGACTATTTTAAAAACAACTCCGAAACAATTCAGACCTTCGTTTCACGTTTTGGCGATATTGATATTTTCCCGGTCGTTCAACGCATCGACCAATTAATAAAATACCTTGACAACAACGTTTACTTGAATGTCATAACAATGAATATTATTTTTGAACTATCAAACTTAATTATTAGGAACAAAGTTAATGTTTCATATAAATATTCCTCATCTTGATGAAAGGGTACCTGACGAAGAAACACTAAAGGAGCTACAAACAAAATACACCGTAAGTTACCAAAATTTAATTGTTGATAAAATACTTAATCAACCTCGCCACGTAAGCGCGTGTCTTAATTGCGGAGCGGAAACTTCAAACACTTCCACACCTTTTGATATGCGTGAAATTATTGAAGTTAATTGCAAGGGCTTGTTGGGAACGGATTTCGTTGAAATAAATAACGAAATTCTTTCAGGTTTGCAGCACGAAGATATTGTAATTATTCAATCCAATAATGATTTCCAGGAATGTGCCAAAATTCAAGAAAAAGGTGAAATAGTACGAATAAAAAGGAGAGAATTGGGACTTTACGGCGAAGAATTGCCCTACGTTATTCGAAAAGCCACCGATGAAGATTACGAAAAAATCAACGAAAATCTAATTAAAGAAAAAGAAGCCGTACCGATTTTTAGAGAAAAAGTAAAAAAGTACGGCTTGGAAATGAAATTCGTTGATGTACATCTTCAATATGACAGAAAAAAATTGTTCTTCTTTTACACGGCAAACGGTCGTGTGGATTTCCGCGAATTGGCAAAGGATTTGGCTTCGGTTTTCAGAACAAGAATTGAATTGCGACAAATAGGTGCCCGAGACGAAGCGAAAAAAATAGGCGGGATAGGGATGTGCGGCAGGGAATATTGCTGTACCACTTTCATGAACGGTTTCAAACGCATTACCACACAAATAGCAAGCGAACAAAATTTAAATACCAGCCTTTCAAAATTAAGCGGCCCTTGCGGAAAGTTAAAATGCTGCTTATCTTTTGAAATAGATACAAATTAAAAATGAATTAAGCCTTCTCTAACAAGAAGGCTTTGTATTAAGAATAGGAGGTAAAGATGAGAAAAGTCGTGATCGTTTCGGCAAAAAGAACGCCGGTTGGTTCCTTCTTAGGTACCTTGTCTTCATTAAAATCAACTGAATTGGGTACAATTGCAATAAAAGGCGTTTTAGATGATTCTAAAATAGACCCCCAATTAGTTGACGAAGTTATTATGGGTAATGTTTTAACTGCAGGCGTGGGACAGGCACCTGCACGTCAGGCGGCACTATTTGCCGGATTGCCGGATAAAATTGAATGTATGACAATTAATAAGGTTTGCGGAAGCGGACTTAAAGCCGTGATGCTTGCTCAGCAGGCAATTGCGGTAGGTGATGCCGATATTATTATTGCAGGAGGAATGGAAAGTATGTCAACTGCTCCTCATCTTCTGATGAATTCAAGAAAAGGTTACAGATTAGGCGACTCCAAAATCGTTGATTCAATGGTGCACGACGGATTGTGGGATGTTTACAATAATATTCACATGGGAAGTTGCGCTGAGACAATTGCCAAGGAATTTGAACTCACAAGGGAAGAGTTGGACGATTTCGCTATTGAATCTTACAAGCGTGCTCAAAAGGCAATTGCAGACGGCAAATTTAAAGATGAAATTATTCCGGTAACAATTAAAACAAAAAAAGGGGAGACAATTGTTTCGGACGACGAAGAACCTTCAAGAACAAACTTTGATAAGATTCCGAAACTTAGACCTGCATTTGAAAAAGACGGAATAATTACAGCTGCAAATTCTTCAAAAATAAACGACGGTGCGGCGGCTGTGCTTGTAATGTCCGAAGAAAAAGCCAAAGAACTCGGCTACAAACCCTGGGTTGAATTGGTTGCACAAGCCTCGGCTGCAAGAGCTCCCATTGAATTTCCCAAAGCTCCTGCCGATGCAATAAACAAAGTACTAAAAAAAGCAAATATGAAATTGGAAGACATTAACTTATTTGAAATTAACGAAGCTTTTGCAGTTGTTTCTTTAGTCGTTAACAAATTGCTCGGTCTTACAATGGAAAATGTAAACGTAAACGGTGGTGCGGTCGCTCTGGGGCATCCGATTGGAGCAAGCGGAGCAAGATTATTAACTACCTTGCTTTACGAAATGAGACGTAGAAATTCTACTTACGGACTTACCTCCCTTTGTATTGGCGGGGGAGAAGCAAATGCAGTAATTGTTAAGAAATACAAAAATTGAGAGGTGAAAATGGAAATTAAAAAAGTTGCTGTTATCGGTGCGGGAACAATGGGCAACGGAATTGCTCACGTTTTTGCACAAAATGGATTTAAGGTTCAGCTTTGTGATGTGGCACAAGAATATTTGAACAAGGCACTTGCTACAATCGGTAAAAATATGGACAGACAAATCAAGAAAGGAATCATTACCGAAGAAGACAAGAAGAATGCTTTGTCAAATCTTACCCCTATTATTGGAATTGAGAATATCGATTCGGATAATGATTTGGTAATTGAAGCAATTATTGAAAACAAAGAGGCTAAGCTCAGTATTTTTAAGCAATTAGAAGGGAAAATTAAAGCCGATTCAATATTTGCTTCCAATACTTCTTCCATTTCAATCACAGAATTATCTTCTGTTTGCAGAGCTGATAAATTTATCGGGATGCATTTTATGAATCCCGTTCCGGTTATGAAACTTGTTGAAATCATACGAGGTTACTCAACTTCGGAGCAAACTTACAAAACCATTAGGGATTTGGCAACTAAATTAGGCAAAACTCCGGTGGAAGTAAGTGATTATCCGGGATTTATTTCGAACAGAATATTAATGCCGATGATTAACGAAGCTATTTTCGCATTGTACGAAGGTGTAGCAAGTGCAGAAGACATCGACACGGTAATGAAGTTAGGTATGGCTCATCCGATGGGTCCGCTTACTTTAGCCGATTTTATCGGGTTGGATGTTTGCCTTTCAATTATGAACGTCCTTTACGAAGGCTTTAACGACTCGAAATACAGACCTTGTCCATTGTTAAAGAAAATGGTATCCGCTAATAAGCTGGGAAGAAAAACCGGAGAAGGATTTTTTAAATACGATTAGTGACAATCTTTTCGATAGGTGAACTTTTTGAAAAGTAACGTTGAATACAAAAAAAAATTTCAGGAATGGCTTTCAAAGTTTTCTTTCCCGAATTATACTATTTTTAGCATATTTGCAATAATTATGGGGGCTGTTGCCGGTTTGGCGGCAGTCCTTTTTCACGATGCGGTAGAATTATTAAATAAAATTCTTTTTAGTACCAGCGTAGAAAATTTATTTTTCATAGGTTCCGGAATTGTAATTATTATTCCGGCAATCGGAATGCTGATTCAGGCAATAATGATTATTATTTCACCAAGTACCGCAAAGAGAAAAGGAGTATCCGAAGTTATTAAAGCCGTGGCAATTAGGGGAGGGTACATACCCTTTAGAACAACCCTCTTCCATTTTATTGCCCCTGCAGTGTGTATCGGTACCGGAGGTACTGTCGGACCCGAGGGACCGGCGGCACAATTAGGCGGGGGATTAGCAAGTAAATTAAGCGACATTTGGGGACTTTCGGATTCGCGAAAAAGAATATTTACCGCAGCGGGGGCAGGAGCGGCAATAGCCGCTATTTTTAATACTCCTTTAGGTGGAATTTTCTTCGCTCTCGAAATAATTCTACTGAATGATTTTCAAACACCAACATTTTCAGCATTAATTTTAGCTTCTGTTACTGCTTCGGCTATTTCAAGAATTTTATTAGGCAATGAATCGATTTTCCACTTTCAACACCATGCTTTCACGGATTATTCCCAGCTTTGGGTTTTTATCGTTCTCGGCGTTTTTGCTGGAATTATTTCGCTTCTGTTTATTAAATATTCGACCTTTCTTCAACATTTGTTCAAGAAGAAGATACTTAAACTAATACCTCAATGGTTGGCAATGACCATAGTGGGCATATTGATTGGCGTTGCGGGCTATTTTTACAAGGATATTCTCGGAATAGGATATTCGGCCATTAATGAAATGCTAAGTAATTCTTTGAGTTGGAGATTGGTTCTGCTTTTAATGGTTTTAAAGTTTCTCTTTGTCCCTTTAATTCTGCATTCAGGCGGATTCGGAGGACTTTTTGCTCCTTCTTTGTTTATCGGAGCAGCTGCAGGTTACTTGTTTGCTTATTTCTTTAACAGCATAGGATTAACTACTGATTTTACAATTATTATTCTTGTTTCAATGGGAGCAGTCCTCGGAGGAATCAATACTATTCCTATTTCTGCGATTCTAATTATTTTTGAAATGTCAAAGGATTACAGTTTTATTTTACCTTTGATGTTGGCTGTAATTGTAAGTACTACAATAGTTCAATTGACGATTAAAGGCTCAATTCACGTTTTACATTTAGAAGAACAAGGCTATAAAATTGTCTCCGGTAAAGAATCTAATATTCTTAAAAAACTAAGAGTTAGGGATGTTCCTTTAAGGGATATTGAACTGATTGATGAAAAAACCACATTGCCTCAAATTGTTCGTAAATTAATTGCCAGCTCTCACGATACTTTTTACGTTAACAACGATGAAGGTAGAATAATCGGAACAATTACGGAATCCGAATTACGTCCGATAATGATTGATTACGATACATTAAAAAACGTTGTGGTGGCAAGAGACGTTATGAAACCGTTGGTTATTACTGTCGATTACAACGATGATTTGGATTATGTTTTAAGATTGCTCAGCAAATATAATTTGGATCAATTTCCTGTGGTTCGTGATAATGTAATTGCCGGAAGTATTTTAAGACGAGATTTATTAGAAGCATACAATAAAGAAAGTCTAAAGGAAAATTTAGCCGACGGGCTTTCTCATGAATTATCTACAATAGAAGAAGCCGGGACATCCAGAATCGCCGGTTATATTATTCGTGAAATTCCTGTCTTGGATTCACTCGCAGGTAAAACATTAGCTTCTTTAAGAATTAGAAATAAATACGGTATTGAAATTCTTTTGATTAAAAAGAAGAGAAATTTATTTGCAGAAGAAAATGAAGAAGAAATAATTGCTCCGGATCCTAACTTAGCATTAGAATTGGGAGATACTTTAGTGGTATTTGGTGAAGAATCAAAGATAAAGCAGTTTCAGAAGGAAATTCAATAATGTCCGATAATGTATATTATGTAAACAAGGATTTTTGCCTTTATAAAGCACCACTTAACTTTAAATACAAGTAAAGGACAATTATTACCAATACCAGCCAAATTACCGGAGAAGTAACTTTACTCCCCTTGATTTTCCTTCCTCTTCTAAATCCAAGACGTCGTTTTCTGCGTTCTTGTTCATCTTCATCAGGATTGTAAAAACGAGGTGTGTAATCAAAAATTCTGTGTCTTGGTTTTTTAAAAAACATCTTACTTAACTAAATTTAATTACTTCCAAATTATGTTTAAGAGGAAATATTTTTAAATAAACAATCTTGTCAGATAATATTTCTCCGTCACAATGTGCTACGGCAGAATTTCTAAACGCTACCTCAAAATAATTGGTCTTATGAAAAATGACCTCTTTAACCTTGTGGATTTTATTGAACAAAGCCAGAGGTAAAGACTTAAGAATCTTGAGCTTTGACATTCTCGAAATTACAGTTACTTCTAAAAATTCTTCAAAAATATTACCGTGTGGATTAAGGTAAAATCCCCCACCTGAAGTTTTACCACTACCTATTGTAATTAATAAATTTTTATTGTTTAACAAATTGACTTTTGGGACAATATATTTAACATCTAAAAAAACTAATTCTTTCAATGCTTTAAAAACTCCAAGAACATAAGCAAAAACACCGCTGAGTTTTTTATTTTCATTAACTATTTTAGCAACCAAGCCGTCAAAACCGACGCCCAGTGCGTTGACAAATCTCGTTTTTCTAAGAGTGCCAGAATTATTTTTGGTCTTAAATTCAACCTGGTAAAGACCGAATTTGGAAGAATCATATTTCTCTTTATTTAAAAGAAAATCAATTATATTTTGAAAATTTATCTGTTTACCCAAATTACTGGCAAAATCATTTCCCGTACCAACAGGTAAGACTGCAATTTTAATTTTTTTTGAGGTGTCAAGCCCTTTCATAACCTCATTTACCGTTCCATCACCTCCGACAATAACTACATTTTTATACGCTGAGGCATAAGAACGTGCGATTTTTGTAGCATGCCCCGGAAAATCGGTGAGCTTAATAACCGAATTCTCACTAATATTTTTAAGGTGCATTAACTTTTTGTAAGCCTTCTCCCCTCTCCCTTTCCCCGCAACGGGATTTACGATAATTAATGTGTCTTGCAAAATTTAACCTCTATTTAATCGAACAAAGCATTCACAAATTGATCGGGTTCGAAAGTAAGCAAATCGTCAATTGCTTCACCTACACCAACATACCTGATAGGAATATTAAGCTCGGAGCAAATACTAAAAACCATTCCTCCTTTTGCCGTTCCGTCCAATTTGGTAATAATTAGTCCCGTTAAATTTGTGTATTTCGAAAATTCACGGGCTTGCACAATAGCATTCTGCCCTGTGTTTCCATCAACAACCAAGTAAACATCGTTGGGAGCATAAGGAATAACTTTCCCTAAAACTCTCTTAATCTTTTCCAATTCAGCCATTAAATTTGTTTTTGTGTGTAACCTACCGGCTGTGTCGATTAAAACAACATCTGCATTTTTATTTTTTGCCACATTCAGGGTGTCAAATGCTACTGCGGAAGGGTCCGCACCTTTTTCCCTCTGAACAATATCTACTTCAGCTCTTTTTGCCCAAATATCAAGCTGTTCATTAGCTGCCGCGCGGAAAGTATCCGCAGAGCCAATTACTACTTTTAATCCTGCTTGTTTGTAATTATATGCCAATTTACCAATTGTGGTCGTCTTCCCTACTCCGTTAACTCCTACAATTAATATTACATAAGGTTTAAATTTTTTGAATTCTGTAAATTCCGGTTCTGTTTTATATTTTTCGAGAATTTCACTCATTTGTCTTTTGACAATATTCAAGATATTTACTTGAGAACGATCTTTTTCCGAACGCATTGATATTCGTGCCTTTTCAATTATTTTTTCCGTAATATCGTAATTGATGTCTGCTCCCAAAAGAATTTCTTCCAATTTCTCCAAAAGCTCTTCGTCTAATTGAGCCTTCCCGGAAAGTGTCTCGTTAATTTGAGTTACTATTTTGTTTTTTGTTTTAGCTAAGCCCAATTTGAGTTTATTGAAATTAATATTTTTAAACGCTGACATTTTTTCTCCATTTCACTTCTTCGATTGCTCTGAAAAGATAAGCAATAACCGATATTAAACTAAGCAACAAACTTAAATAATATAAAGTTAAATAAAGCCAGTTACTTTTACTCAAACCTAATATTGCAGTAAGTAGAAATATACCGATAATTCCGACTGTGAATTTACCAATGTAATTGGAGGGCATTATTTTGCCTAATTTTTTACTAAAATAAAATCCTCCTAATAAAATCAGCACATCACGGAGCACAATTACCCAAAAGAACAAATCGTTTATTACTTTAAAATAATAAAGCATTACAACTATTGTAATTATTACTACTTTATCTGCAAGCGGGTCAATAATTTTCCCCAATTCCGTTATTTCATTGTATTTTCTGGCTAAATATCCGTCCAAATTATCGGTAATTGAAGCAAGAATTAATAGTCCGACTAACCAATATTTAATGCTTGGTTCGGAATTGTAATATTGAAATAAAATAATGATTGGGATAAATAGCAAGAGTCTAAAAAGGCTCAGCATATTGGACTTAGTGTTAATTTCTTTTAGATATTGTTTAATCATTTTATTACCGCAAATTTTTTAATTACCGATTGTTTGACATTCCCGAATTCATCTTTTTCAATTGCCTTGTACAAATATACCCCCGAAGAAATTAAATTACCACTTTTATTTCGTAAGTTCCATTTTACTCCCCCTGCCTCCGAATTGTTCACCAAATGTGCAATGTGTTTGCCATTAATTGAGAATATTTCAATCTCACAATTTTCGGGCAGTTTGGCAAAGTGGATTTCACTGTTCCTACTCGAAATAACAGGATTGGGAAACACAAAAACTTTATTTAAGTTTTCTATCTTTTCTTGAATCAGAACGTAACTCCCTGCTCCTTCCCTTAAAGGAATATTTCCCGTGGAATCATTGAAAAAAAGACCGCTTACTTGTAGAATATAATTTATTCCCACCCCTCCGACAGGGTTCTTTGCCGTCAATTTTATTGTGAAATTGTTTCTGTAAAATTCGACTTTCTCGATCGGATTTACCGGGTTAAAAGAATAATTGCTCTTTTCTAATGCACTAAATTTTTCCAAAGGTAAATTAAATTTTATTAGAAGTTCTTTGTCAGTTAAAAGTTTGTACCTTTCAATAAAAAGTTGTTTGTCGCTAGTTGTATTTGGGGAAAAGTTAAACTTATACTTTCCGGTGGGAATAACTGCTCCGTAATAATCCCTAAAATTTGAAATTTTAATTTCATTTTCACCGGTTAAAAACGGTTTGTTAAAAAATAAAAGATACGAATTTTGTGAATTTGCCGAAACTATCGGTTTGGTTGTTTCTCCATTTAAAACCACTCTGTAGTTAAAATTGCCAGGATTAAGATTAATCTTACCTTTAAATAAAATATTTAATACTTTTTCTTGAATAGGAGTAATTTTCACTTCTTTGTAAAGAGACAAAGAATGTGCAAATATTTTAATTAACGGGCTAAAAGCAGAGAGAAATTGTGAATGATTTGAGCCAAATGCTTTAATTCGATAATAATATGTTACCGAAAAGGTCTTTAAAGTATCATAATAAAATTTGTTTTTCGTAGAATCAATTAATTTTAAATCTGTAGAATCAACAATACTTCTGTAAATGTAATAC
>WFQV01000477.1 GCA_015486905.1 Melioribacteraceae bacterium
GCCCGAGCGCAGCGAGAGCGAAGTCGGATCATCCAACCATGCAAGGTTTTCGATTTTGCAAGAATCAACTTGAAACCTTTCTGTATACCTCTTTCCATTTTCAACTTTCAACTCAGATGGTCTAGCGTCTCGCGTCTTGCCTCTCGCGTTTAACCATTTTTTATTTCTTGTTTCTTCTTTCTTATTTTTTTATTTTTTTTCCATTGAATTTAAACTCATACCCATTCATTCTTAATTCTTCATCCTTCATTTTTAATTAATTTAATTTTGTTTGTCTTGACTTTAGTATGCCGATATTATATTTTTGTTCGATTTTTTTTAAGGAATTTTGCTGAGAATATGCTGACAGAATTTGGTAAGATTTTCGTTTTCATTTTATTAGCCATAGGATTCGTTGGGATAGGTATTGCAACCGCTTGGATTTTACGTCCCAAAAGGCCCACCAAAGAAAAATCACTTACTTACGAATGTGGGGAAGATCCTATCGGAAGCCCCTGGGTTAAGTTCAATATCCGTTTTTACGTAGTAGCATTAATCTTCCTAATCTTTGATGTGGAAGTAGTACTTCTTTTCCCTTGGGCGCTAACCTACCAGGATTACGGTTGGTACGGTTTCTTAACGGGAATTATCTTTCTGCTCATTTTAGGTTTAGGCATGGCTTACGAGTGGCGCAAAGGCGACCTTGAATGGGAACGCCCTAAACCTATTGTTCCGCACATGAAAGAGCTTGTTGAAAAAGATTCCGAAATTACCGAAAATGTTGAAAGTTAAATAAGAGTGAGGTTATGGGTTTTTTAGATAAAGAATTCGACGACGGCAATATCGTCGTTGCCAAGGCAGAAGACTTATTAAATTGGGCTCGTTTGTCATCCCTCTGGCAATTAAGTTTCGGGCTTGCCTGCTGTGCCATAGAAATGATGGCAACTTCCGCTTCTCACTACGATTTTGACCGCTTCGGAGTTATTCCGAGACCATCTCCCCGCCAAGCAGATATTATTATTATTTCGGGCACCGTAACGTTAAAAATGGCTTTAAGAATAAAAAGACTTTACGAACAGATGCCCGACCCCAAGTACATCATCTCAATGGGGAGCTGTTCAAACAGCGGCGGTCCTTATTGGAAACACGGTTACCATGTTTTAAAGGGAATTGACAGAGTAATTCCGGTAGATGTTTACGTACCCGGCTGTCCGCCCCGGCCCGAAGCACTTTTGGAAGGATTATTAAAACTTCAAGATAAAATCAGAAAAGAAACTCTTAGGAAAAAGACCGCATGAAAACACCCGAAGAGATTTTCGAAATTTTAAAGAATAAATTCGGCGATGCAATTATCGGAATAGATGTAGATACGCCGGTAGATAAAATAATCACCGTTGACGCACTTAAAATACATGAAATTGGTAAGTTCCTCAGAGACAATCCTGAATTAAAATTCGACTCACTAATGGTGCTTTCCGGAGTTGACGATGCAAACGGTGAAAAAGTAGTAAGCGAAGAAGACGGTAGTTTTGAATTCAAAGGCGGAACACTCAGCGTTTACTACCATTTGTATTCGATTAAATTAAAACACAAAGTTTCACTTAGGGTTTCGGTTCCCCGGGAAGAACCGGAGGTGGAATCCGTTGAATCGGTTTGGAAAACCGCCAACTGGCACGAACGCGAAGCATACGATATGCTTGGCTTCAAATTTTTACATCATCCCGATTTACGCAGAATTTTAATGCCTTACGATTGGCCCGGCGGTTATCCGCTAAGAAAGGATTACAAAAATCCCGAATATTATCACGGTATGAAGATACATTATTAGGTTTGTGAATGGCTGTTAAAACTGAAAAAATGGTTTTGAATATGGGTCCGCAACACCCTTCAACTCACGGTGTTTTGCGACTCGAAGTTGAACTTGAAGGTGAATTAATCAGAGACGTTAAGCCGCACATCGGCTATCTGCACAGATGTTTCGAAAAGCACGCCGAAGCCGCTACTTATCCGCAAGTAATTCCTTACACCGATAGAATGGATTACCTGGCTTCGATGTACAACAATTTCGGTTACGTCGTTGCCGTCGAAAGACTAATGGGTATTGAAGTTCCCGAAAGGGTTGAGTACATCCGTGTTATTATGGGCGAGCTTCAAAGGATTGCTTCTCACTTGGTTGCTCTCGGAACTTACGGCGTGGACATTGGTGCTTTTACTCCTTTCCTCTACTGCTTCCGCGACCGTGAACACATATTAGACCTTTTCGAAATGACATGCGGCGCAAGGCTACTTTACAATTATATGTGGGTCGGGGGACTTTCTCACGACATCCCCCCTGACTTCGTACGAAAAACGAAAGAATTCGTTACTTACTTCAGACCGAGAATTAAAGAATTAAATGACCTTTTAACATTCAATAAAATTTTTATTGACAGAACCGCAAATATCGGAATACTTCCGCTCGAAACCGCAATCAATTTCGGTGTTACGGGACCAATGCTGAGAGCAAGCGGCTTGCCTTTCGACATTCGCAAAGAAGACCCTTATTCCATTTACGACAGATTTGATTTCGACATCCCTTACGGGAAAGGTGAAATGGGAACCGTCGGCGATTCTTGGGACCGTTATTGGGTTCGCGTTCAAGAAATGGAACAAAGTCTAAGAATAATTGAGCAAGCGGTCGATCAGATTCCCGAGGGCGACGTAAAAGCCGCCATTCCGAAAAGGGTGAAACCGCCAAAGGGTACGGTTTACAGCCGGGTGGAAAATCCCAAAGGTGAATTAGGTTATTTTATTATTAGCGACGGTTCTGTTCATCCTTTTAGAATCAAAGTTCGAGGACCTTCCTTCGTTAACCTTCAAGTCCTTCCCGAACTCTGTAAAGGCTATTTGGTAGCCGATATCATCGCTATTTTAGGAAGTATTGATATTGTATTAGGAGAAGTGGACAGATAATGTACGAGATTCTTAACAATTTATTAGGCAGCGAAGTTTGGGCAATGATTATTACCGCAGCGTTACCGCTGTTCGTTTTCATTATCCCCTTCGCTCTTTTTGCCGTACTGTTGGAAAGGAAAGTGTCGGCGCACATGCAAGACCGTCTGGGACCGATGAGAGTAGGTTACCACGGAATTTTGCAAACAATAGCGGACATAACCAAACTTTTGCAAAAGGAAGACATAATAGCATCGGCAAATGACAAGTTATTTTTTAACTTAGCTCCTTACATTGTTTTTACCGGAAGTTTCGGAGCTTTTGCCGCAATACCATTCTCAAGTAAGTTTATCGGCACACACGCCGAAGTAGGTATTTTTTACATCGTTGCAATATCTGCACTTGTAGTTGCGGGAATTTTAATGGGCGGCTGGTCAAGTAACAACAAATACTCACTTCTTGGAGCAATGCGTTCGGCAGCTCAAATGGTCAGCTACGAAATACCGACGGCAATCGTAATCCTTTCGATTGTAATGTTTAGCGGAATGCTTACGCCCAACCATGTGGGAACGTTAAGCTTGGAAAAATTAAGCAACATTCAAACGGCTTATTTCTGGAATTGGACGATATTCGGCGGTCCGATTGCATCTTTTACGAAACTCCTCTTAATTCCTTTTATGGTTGTAGCATTCTTTATTTACTACATCAGCTCACTCGCAGAAGTAAACAGAACACCCTTTGATATTCCCGAAGCCGAGTCTGAATTGGTCTCCGGTTACCACACCGAATATTCGGGAATGAAATTTGCAATTTTCTTCTTAGCCGAATATGCAAATATGTTTGCCGTTTCGGCAATAGCCGTTTCACTTTTCTTCGGCGGTTTTCAATCCCCTTTCGGATATTTGGGACACACATTGGGAATAGCTTGGCTCGTACCCATTGAACAACTCTTCTGGTTTTCCGCGAAAGGAATTTTCTTCGTATTCGTTCAAATGTGGCTGCGTTGGACTCTTCCCCGACTGAGGGTTGACCAATTAATGACCGTCTGCTGGAAATATTTAATACCTTATGCTTTTGTTAATTTATTAATTATCGGTTTAATTTCTCTGATTTGATTATGAAACAGTACTTGAAAAATACATGGATTGCGCTTTACACGATTTTCGTCGGGATGAAAGTTACATTCAAACACCTTTTTGAACCTGCGGTAACCATTCAATATCCCGATGTTAAACCGCCCTTACCCGAAAGAGCAAGGAACAGACTTCACGTAAATATTGACGACTGCATCGGGTGTAACCAATGTATGCGCGCCTGCCCTGCCGATTGCATAGATATTGAAACAGTACGGGCTGTACCCGGTGATGAGGTCGGCACTACTTCCGGCGGTCAAAAGAAATCTCTTTGGGTCACAAAATTTAATATTGACATTGCAAAATGTTGTTTCTGCCAATTATGTGTTTTCCCCTGCCCTACGGAATGTATTTACATGACGGATGTTTACGAGTATTCTGAATACAAGCGCGATAATCTTGTTTATCAATTTTCAGCACTTACACCCGAGGAAGTAACCGAAAAGAAAGAAAAATTCGAAGTATTTATGGCAGAGAAGGAAGCGGCAAAATTAGCCGCAGCAAAGGCAAAAGCTGAAGCAGCTGCAAAAGCCGCTGCCGAAAAGAAGCAAGCCGAAACCAAAAAGGCTGAACCCAAAAAAGAAGATTCTAACGATTCAAAAGAAAATAAAACAGAACAATAAAATGAATTGGTACGATATTATATTTTATCTATTTGCGGCATTAATTCTTGTTTCCGGTTTTTTAGTGGTAACGTCTAAAAACATTGTCCACGCCGCTTTCTATTTGCTTTTTACCTTTTTCGGCGTAGCCGGAATTTACGCCCTCCTCGGTGCGGATTTTATTTCCGTTGTTCAAATAATGGTTTACGTTGGCGGTATTTTGGTCCTAATCCTTTTCGGAGTAATGCTTACGAATAAAATGACCAATGTGGATATCAGAACCGGTACGGTAAAAATACTGCCGGCTGCAATTATAGTCGGAATTTTTGCCGGCGCTGTTATTGCGATGATGGTTAAAACATCTTGGTACACAAATCCGGGGGTAATTCCGGCAACTACCATACCCGCTTTGGGTAAAACACTTATTACACAATATGTTTTAATTTTTGAACTCTTGGGAATGTTATTATTAGTGGCTTTAATAGGAGCCGCTTCAATTGCAAGAAGAGATAAGGAATGAGAAAATAAAATGTTGGAAGTAGGTCTAACACACTATTTGGTTTTAAGTGCATTTTTGTTCTCCTTCGGGATTTACGGAATTGTTACCCGCAAAAATGCAATCATGGTTTTAATGGGCATCGAACTGATGCTGAATGCGGCAAACATTAATTTTGTTGCTTTTTCAAGATACGGCAACTATGGCTTAGGCGGTCAACTTACGGCTCTTTTCGTAATTATTCTTGCTGCCGCCGAGGCTGCAATTGCACTTGCGATTGTGCTTAATATTTACAAAACTTTCGCACATGTGGATGTTGATGATATTAACAATTTAAAAGAATAGCGTGATATGTCTGAGATTACTTTAGTAAATTTATCGCTGATTGTTTTACTTTTACCGATTATCGGTTTTACGGTAGTTCTTCTTTTCGGCAAAAGATTTTTTAGAATTTTCTGGTTGGAAATCGGTGCGCTGGGGCTTGCCTTTATTCTTGCGTCTATTGTCCTTGTAGTAAAGCTTACAACTTACGTGGATGCCGCTCCCATTGTTTTCCAATTCACGTGGATTAACTTTGGAAACTTACCCTTATTAGGCAATCTTCAAATAAACCTGGGCATTAAAATCGACAACATGGCGGCAATAATGATGTTCGTCGTTACCCTAATAAGTTTCTTGGTGCATATTTACTCAATAGGATATATGCATGGAGACAAAAGATTTACACGCTATTATGCCTATTTGGGAATTTTCTCCTTCTCCATGTTAGGAATAGTTATTACACACAATCTTTTACTAATGTATATCTGCTGGGAATTGGTGGGTCTTTCCTCCTACCTATTAATCGGTTTCTGGTACGAAAAGAAATCGGCGGCGGACGCCGGAAAGAAAGCCTTCTTAGTCAATAGAATTGGCGACATCGGAATGTTTATTGGAATTTTGATTCTGTTTACCAACTATCACACATTTACTTTCGACACAATTTTCTCGGCAATAGGAGGCGGACATCTTCCTTTCGACAGCGGCGCATGGTTGACTGCAACGGGAATTTTGCTCTTCATGGGCGCAGTCGGTAAATCAGCTCAATTCCCTCTGCACGTTTGGTTACCCGATGCAATGGAAGGTCCCACACCGGTTAGTGCATTAATCCACGCTGCCACAATGGTAGCAGCCGGCGTTTATATGATTGCGCGGATATTCCCGATGCTCACGGCAGACGCTCTCCTTGTTATTGCATTGGTAGGCGGTTTCACATCTTTCCTCGCCGCTACTATTGCAATTACGCAGAACGATATTAAAAAAGTTTTGGCTTATTCTACCATCAGCCAATTAGGTTACATGGTAATGGCAATGGGTGTAGGCGCTTACGCTTACGGATTTTTCCACTTGGTAACACATGCCTGGTTTAAAGCATTGCTTTTCTTAGGCTCCGGTTCAGTAATTCAAGCACTCCACCACGAGCAGGACATTCGTGAAATGGGCGGATTGAGAAAGAAATTACCTATTACTTACTACACTTTTTTAACTGCCACACTGGCAATTTCAGGCGTTCCTTTCTTCTCCGGTTTCCTTAGCAAGGACGGACTTCTCTTAGGCACTTACGCCTTCGGAAGTTTAACAGGACACATTTTAATTCCAATTTTCGGTTTCACGGTTGTAATCTTAACTGCTTTTTACATGTTCCGCCTTGTAATTCTTACTTTCCACGGTAAACCGAGGAACCAAGAGAAATACGACCACGCACACGAATCTCCCAAGGTAATGACCATCCCTATGATTGTTCTTGCCGTACTCTCTTTCTTCTTCTGGTACAGCGGGAACCCGTTCTCCGCCGAAAGCGGGTGGTTTATTTCCAAATGGATTCACACACCGCACAGCGTTGTACCTCAAGCAATGAGATTTAATTTTATGCGCACGGGAGCTGCTGCATCCGCTCACTTCGAAGGTGCACACGAAGTAATTACACATTCTCCAATGTACATGGAAGCTCTGCACCACGCTCATTACCCTGCAATGATTATTTCCATTCTCTTCGCAGGCTTGGGTATTTTGCTTGCTTATTTAATTTATCAATGGAAAAAAATCGATGCAGACAAACTCGCAGAAACTTACAGTTGGTTTTACAAGTTTTCACTTAACAAGTGGTACTTCGACGAATTTTATCATGCAACTTTTGTAGCCGGTACAATCGGTTTAGGCAAAGTACTTGCATGGTTCGACACTTATATCGTTGACGGATTAGTCAACGGAGCCGCTTGGCTTACAAGACAAGTTTCCGCTTTCAGCGGATTGTTCGACACGTACGTCGTTGACGGTCTGGTCAACTTCACGGCGTTCTTTAGCGGATTCATCGGATTAGGTTTGAAGAAAATCCAAACCGGACGAGTTCAAACTTACGTTGTTTTCGCTGTGTTCTCTATTTTAATTCTTTTATTAATTCTTAGACCATTTTAGTTAATTGTATTTGGTTAAGTAAAACATATTTTTGAATAGGTTAAAATTATGGATGGATTCCCTATTTTAAGTCTGATTACTTTTCTTCCCATTCTGGGATTGGTAATTGTTTTAAGTCTGCCAAAAGAAAAGCCGCAAATCGTAAGAATTACAACATTGGTTATTACGTCGATTCAGTTGATTCTTGCAGTGCTTCTTGTGGTTAATTACAACTACGGTTTGGCCGGAATAAACGACCCAAGCTCTTTCCAATTTGTTGAGAAAGCCAAGTGGATTGAAATTCCGGGCATTTCCTGGATTGGAACAATAAAGATCGATTACTTCCTTGGCGTTGACGGTCTTAGTATGCCGATGGTTCTTCTTACGGCAATTGTAACTTTTATTGCAACGCTCTCTTCATGGAAAATCGACAAAGCGGTTAAAGGCTATTTCGCCCTCTTCCTTTTGCTCGATACCGCAATGATGGGAGTTTTCGTTGCTTTGGACTTCTTCCTCTTTTACGTATTTTGGGAGTTAATGCTTCTGCCGATGTACTTCCTAATAGGTATTTGGGGAGGTCCCCGCAAAGAATACGCCGCTATTAAGTTCTTTATTTACACATTGGCCGGTTCGGTCTTTATGCTGTTGGTAATGATTGGGCTTTATTTCAGTACGAAAGAAATTTTACCAAACGGCTCATCCGTTTACACATTTAACATGCTGGCAATGATGAACCCCAACAACTATGTGTCCACGGGAATCCTTTCACCGCTAAACCCGAACAACCTCAGGTTTATTGCTTACATTGCCCTATTCGTAGGCTTTGCAATTAAAATACCTATGTTTCCGTTCCACACTTGGTTGCCTGACGCTCACGTTGAAGCACCGACACCTATTAGCGTTATTCTTGCCGGCGTTTTGCTGAAAATGGGTACTTACGGAATTTTAAGAATCAGCTATCCGATTTTCCCTAATATTACAAGGGAGCTAATGTGGTACATTGCCCTATTCGGAATGATTAACATTATTTACGGCGCTTTGGTAGCCTTGGCACAAAAGGACTTTAAAAAACTTATTGCTTATTCTTCCGTTTCGCACATGGGCTACGTGCTGCTGGGAATGGCGTCATTAAGTTCCGTGGGAATTAACGGTGCAATCTTTCAAATGTTTAATCACGGTACAATTACGGCAATGCTCTTCTTGATTGTGGGGGTTGTTTACGACAGAGCTCACACACGCGAAATCAATGCTTTCGGCGGATTAGCAAATCAGATGCCGGTTTACACGGGATTCGTTACCGTTGCTTTCTTTGCCGCAATCGGTTTGCCGAGTATGAGCGGATTCATCTCGGAAGCAATGGTATTCTTAGGTTCCTTCGGAACCGCGGCTATTAGAGTCCTTGCAATGATTTCCACTTTGGGAATACTCTTGGGCGCCGCCTATATGTTGTGGACGTTACAGAGAATTTTCTTCGGCAAGTTAAACGAAAAATGGTCACATCTGCCGGATTTGGATTTCCGTGAATTGGCAATGTTTATTCCTTTGGCAGCAATTGTTATTTTCTTAGGAATTTATCCTTCCGCTATGTTGAACATAATGAATACTTCCGTTAAACACTTAGTGGACTTTTTAGCAAATAATGCACAGCATATTTCAACAACAATAAGCGCGTTATAAAATAAGACAGATTATGGATGCAATGAATTTAAGTCAAGCGTTGAGTTTTGTTAAGCCCGAAATTTCTATTTCGATTACTTTACTCGTTGTAGTTCTATTCGATTTGATTTTTCATAAGGACAAGAGAATCATTCCTTACATCGCTATGTTAGGTGTGATAATTACGGGAATTATTCTCATCAACGATTTCTATCTTACCGGCACGGCATTTAAGACCGGTGGAAATTACGGAATGTTTACAGCCGACCCGTTCGGAAATTTCGTTAAAATGATTGTCCTAATTGCCACTTTCCTAATTATTCTGTTTGGCTACGACTCGGACGAAATAAACAAAATAAAGGACAGGCTCGGCGAATATTATGCTTTAATCTTCGGAATGGTTCTTGGAATGTTTTTCCTCATCTCCGCTTCCGATTTGATTTTAATTTATCTTTCAATGGAACTGCTCTCCTTAAGCTCCTACGTATTAGCCGGCTTTACAAAATTACGCAACAGGAACAGTGAAGCGGCATTAAAATATTTGATTTACGGCGCTATCTCATCCGGTTTAATGCTTTTCGGAATCTCTCTCGTTTACGGAATGACCGGCACAACCAACTTATTTCAACTTAATTCTCTGATTCAAAATCCGGACATTAACCTCTACACATTTGCTTTCGCAATGATTCTAATCTTTGCCGGAATAGGTTACAAAATTTCCGCCGTCCCTTTTCATTACTGGACACCAGACGTTTACGAAGGAGCTCCGATTACAATTACCGCTTTCTTGTCGGTTGCAAGTAAAGCTGCCGGGTTTGCTCTTCTAATACGCTTTTTAAGAGTAGGGTTTGTTACCTACATCGACAAAGGCGGGAATTGGCAAGTTCTGAATCTTTTCGATTGGCAGGCACTGTTAATTTTAATTTCGGTTCTCACAATGACGCTCGGTAACTTTGCCGCACTCTGGCAGGATAATCTTAAAAGAATGCTCGCCTATTCAAGCATAGCTCACGCCGGTTACATGCTATTGGGTGTTCTCGTACTTTCGGACAAAGGTGTTACCGCAGTGTTGTTCTATTTCTTCGTTTATTTAATAATGAACCTCGGTGCTTTTTATATTGTAATGTTAATAGCTAATAAAACCGGTAACGAAAACATTGACGACTACGACGGCTTAGGTTTTACGTCGCCTTACCTGGGTGTTACCTTAGGTATTTTCCTCGTTTCTTTAACGGGGCTACCCCCTACCGCCGGTTTTGTCGGTAAGTTCTACCTGTTCGTCGCATTACTTGACGCTAAAATGGCTGTGGTTGCGGCAATAGCGGTAATTAACAGCGTTGTCTCGCTTTATTACTACATTCGTGTACTAAAGCATATGTACCTTACAAGGAACGAAAACGCACCCGTTATCCCGGTTTCGAAATTAGCTTATTCTATTGTTCTTGTCCTTTCTACAGCTACGCTTCTCTTCGGAGTTTACTTCACTCCCATATCGAATTGGGCAAAATCAGCTGCAATAATTCTGGGTTTAAAATAGAATATTAAAACATCAAAGATTTGATTTTCGGGGAGCTTCAAGCTCCCTTTTTTATTGACACCTATATTTATTGGGGACGCAAATTTTGCGTCCCCTACTTATTATTTCTATAGAAACAACATACCACTTTGTAGGGACATCTCGCGAGCTGTCCCTACAATTTATCCTCTCATAACGC
>WFQV01000478.1 GCA_015486905.1 Melioribacteraceae bacterium
GTATTGACATAGATGTTTTTTTTTAGTAAATATTATTCAATTAAAAAGATTTTTCGGGAGAAAATGTTAAACAATTATTTAAAAACCAATAAAAGAGGCGGAGTCATGAAAAAACTCTCTATTTTATTAGTCTTTTCTTTTCTTTTCTTTTTAGGAACCAGCAATGCTCAGGTCCCCACAAACAGTTGGAGTTTCGGGTTCGGTGTACGTTATCCTCACATGATTAATGCAAACTATCAACGTGCCGAAGATAACTACGGCGGTTTCCTTTCCTTGCAAAGAAATTTCACCGAGCATGTCGGTTTGCGTTTTGCGTTGGGATATATGAACATGCGAGGCAAATACTTGGGTTCAAATATCACCGATAACTATTTCATAGGGAATTTTGATTTAATGTATTATTTTGTCCCTTGTGAAAAAGTTTCACCATATTTCAGCGTTGGCGTTGGATATGCCTATATGTCTTTTAATAATCAACCCCCAAGTATGAAAAGCAGTGACCTTGACTATGAAATAGCTGGGGCAATTGGCGTTGAATTCCGCATTAACAAAAAATGGCATTTAAATACGGAATTGGCTTACCATACAATGTCAAACGATCATTTCGAAGGTGTGGGTGGCGTTTCTTATGGGGGACTTTTAGGCACGCGGGAAAATGCCTATATGTTTTTTGATGCAGGTGCCAAATATTATTTCAAACAAGGTGCACCTTCCAAAATTTGCCAGCTGTACGAAGGTATTCGTTTAGAGAAGATGCCGGAAACTGTTGACTACGAGAGAATAGAAAATATTGTTAAAAAGTATATTCCTCGCGAAGTTGTCAAGGAAGTTATTTCTCCTGAAGTTAAAAATGCAATTGCCGCCTCTGCTGCTCATCGCTGGGTATTGGTTGGCGTTAATTTCGACTTCAATAGCGCTAAACTGAAATCCGAATCTTACCCGATTTTGTTCCATGCTTTGCAGGCATTATTACAAAATCCGGATATGAAAGTTGAAATTCAAGGTTACACCGATAACATTGGACCGGAAAGATACAATGTAAAACTTTCGGAGCGTAGAGCTCAAACCGTTAAGAATTATTTGGTTGCTCACGGAGTCGCCGCAAGTCGTTTGACAGTTAAAGGCTTCGGTTCGGCTAATCCGGTAGCAAGCAACAAGACTGCCGATGGCAGAGCAATGAATCGAAGAATAGAATTCAAAGTGATTAAGTAAATTTATTAAGGACGCCAAATCGGCGTCCTTTTTTTTATCCTTTAATTTTATCCGTGAGATAAGGAAGGAAAAGTGAAAAATAATTACAAAAAGAAATTAGGAGCCTCTTTAACCTTTAAGGTTAAAGGGGATTTTTTTTATGAAAATTAAAGCTCAAATAATAGACGAAATAGGTTTGCAAAGAACTATTACCCGCTTGGCGCATGAAATAATTGAACGCAATAAGGGAGTTGATAATCTTGTTTTGCTCGGAATGAGAACCAGGGGGGAATTCCTCGCGAACAGACTTAAAAATAAAATAAAAGAAATTGACGGAAAAGAAATTCCGACGGGAGTTTTGGATGTAACGCTTTACAGAGATGATTTCCGTACGAGAATTAAACAGCCCGAAGTCTCGGTTTCAAATATTACTTTTGATATTAATGAGAAAGATGTGATTTTAGCTGACGATGTGCTTTACACCGGCAGAACGGCACGCGCGGCGCTCGATGCAATAATGGACTTCGGACGACCGAGAACCGTACAGCTTTGTGTACTTGTAGATAGAGGACATCGGGAATTTCCGATTAAAGCCGATTATGTGGGCAGAAATATTCCGACTTCCCTTAATGAAGAAGTTAAAGTTAAAATGAAAGAAATAGACGAAACCGACGGCGTTTTCCTTATCGATTCGTCAATTTAATTTAAAGGAGAATTATGGCTCTTTCATCTAATCATTTACTGGGATTGTACGATATCCCGGTGGAAGACATTCGACTGATACTCGATACGGCTAAAACTTTTAGAGAGGTGCTTGAAAGACAGATTAAGAAAGTTCCTACTTTACAAGGTCAAACCGTACTAAACTTATTTTTTGAAGCATCTACCCGCACAAGACTTTCTTTTGAATTAGCCGAAAAAAGATTGTCGGCAGATACTATTAACTTTTCTAAATCCGGAAGCAGCGTGCAAAAAGGGGAAACGTTTAAAGATACCGTTAATAACATCCTTTCAATGAAAGTTGACATTATCGTTGTCAGGCATGAATCGGCTGGGGTGCCACAATTTTTGACAAGATTCACAGAGGCAAAAATAATTAATGCGGGGGATGGCAGACACGAACACCCAACCCAAGCATTGCTCGACATTTATTCAATTGAGGAAAAACTTGGCGATTTAAAAGGTAAAAAAGTTTGTATCGTGGGGGATATTGCTCATTCAAGAGTTGCCCTTTCGAACATTTTTGCATTAAATAAATTGGGTGCTAAAGTCTCTGTTTGCGGACCGCTTACTATGATTCCCCTTGAGATTCAAAAGTTCGGAGTAAAAGTTTACCACAATATCGACAAAGCAATTTCGGAAAACGATGTTTTAAACGTTCTAAGAATTCAACTTGAAAGAGAAGCCGGCTTCTCGATTCCTAATCTAAGGGAATACAGGGAATATTTCGGAATTAATACCGAGAGAATTGAAAAGAACAACAAAGATATTTTGATTCTTCACCCAGGTCCCATTAACCGTGGAATTGAGTTATCATCCGACGTTGCCGATGGCCCTTACCAGATAATCCTCGACCAGGTTACAAACGGTGTCGCAATTAGAATGGCAATCCTTTATTTATTAGGAACAAAAAATTAGGAATAAGAAATGAAAATTCTCCTGCAGAACATAACGATTTTTGACCCCTCGGGAATAAAGAATGAAAAGAAAGATTTGTTAATTGAAAACGGAACAATTTTTGAAATAAGCGATTCAATTAAAACGGATTCTTCGTTTCGCAGTTTCGATTTCGACGGCTGCTATTGCACCCCCGGCTTTTTCGATATGCATGTACACTTGCGTGAACCGGGAAGGGAAGATGAAGAAACAATCTTAACGGGAGCCAATGCTGCAGCTAACGGTGGAATTACCGGAGTAGCTTGTATGCCTAACACAAATCCCACTGTGGATAGTGCAAGCACTGTTAAATTTATTAAAGAAAAAGCTGCGGAACATTTGGTTGACGTTTTTCCCATTGCCGCTGCAACAAAAGACAGAAAGGGAGAAGCGCTTTCACCGATGGCAGAATTAAAAGATTCCGGTGCCGTTGCTTTCTCCGATGACGGCGTTGCCATTAAAAATGCTTTTATTCTGCGCAAAGCGATGGAATATTCCAAAATGTTGGAACTACCGATTATCGAGCATTGTGAGGATGAATCCTTAGCCGGCGGTGCAATGAACGAAGGAGAAACATCTACAAAACTCGGACTTCCCCCCGTCCCCTCGGTGGCGGAGGACTTAATTGTAATGCGGGATATTTTAATGGCGGAATATTTAAATGCGAAAGTCCACATTGCGCACGTCAGCACTAAAAAATCGGTCGAACTCGTCAGGGAAGCTAAAACTCGGGGAGTACAAATTACTGCCGAAGTCACACCGCATCATTTTACTTTAACGGAGGAAAGTCTATATTCTTACGACACTAACTTTAAAATGAATCCGCCGTTAAGAAGCAAGGAGGATGTAGAAGCTATCTTGGAAGGATTGAAAGACGGAACAATCGATGTAATTGCAAGTGATCACGCACCACATTCACCCGAAGAGAAAAACTTCGAATTCATTTACGCTCCCAACGGAATAATAGGTCTTGAAACAATAATCGGGCTTGCTTTAACGGAACTTTACAACAAAAAGATTCTTACATTGCCGCAAATAGCCGAGAAATTAATTATTAATCCGAGGAAAATATTGAAACTTCCGATACCTAAAATTGCCGAAGGAGAGAAAGCCAATCTTTCAATCTTTAACCCCGATTTAATTTGGACGGTGGACGCTTCAAAATTTAAATCTAAATCCAGAAATACACCGTTCGATAAAAAGATTCTAACGGGAAAGGCAATAGCTGCTATAAATAACGGTAAAATGTTTTACGAAGATGAATTCATCTCTTTAGAAAAATAATTGTCTTCAACACTAAACAATTATTCTTTTGTTTTAGACAGATATTTTGTTTTGCTTCTAAGATTTTTATTTTTTTTTGATATTTTATCTTGGCATTAAAATTGAGCTATTCCTGTAAAAACAGGAGAATAAAAAAATGAAACGTTTAGGTAAAACTATTTTAGCTTTGTTCGGCTTTTCGTTTTTATTTTTAGTAGGATGCTCGAAGCAAATAACCGAATATGATGTTACTCCCCCTTCACCGCCTACAAATATTCGAACAGTTACGGGTGACAACAGGGTCGATTTGTATTGGGACCCCAGCCCGCAATCGGACGTTGCAGGCTACAATGTTTACGTGGCTTCTTCTTACCATGGGAAATATCAGCTAATTGGTAATACGGATGAAACTTATTATGTCGATTACGATGCACAAAATGGAGTTACCTATTACTACGCGGTAACGGCTTACGATTACAACGGTAACGAAAGTGATCTTAGTACGGATGTTGTTTACGATACTCCCCGCCCGGAAGGATTTAACCAATCTATTTCCGACTTCAGGCGATTCCCTTCAATTGCAGGTTACTCCTTTACCAATTTTTCCGTTGTGCCTTACAACGATGATAATTGTGATTTCTTTTTCGAAAACGATAGCGGTTATTTCTACCTTGACGTCTGGGACGATTCCGACATTCAAGATATGGGAGAGACGACAGATATTTATGATGTTTCTCAAGCTCCCCTCTCGGGTTGGGTGGCTTTGGTTCCCGGGGATAATATTAAATACGTTCAAGCAATCGAGGGGCACACTTATGTAATTTGGACTTGGGACAATCACTTTGCCAAAGTTCGCATTTCACTGATTACTCCCGAAAGAATTGTCTTCGACTGGGCTTACCAAACAGCGGAAGGGAACCCCGAACTTAAATCCAAAAGAACGGGGATAAGAAGCCGTCATACTTCTGTTCAAAGAAAGTGAAAGATAACGTTAAAAATTATTACAAAGGCATATCCGAAAGGGTATGCTTTTTTATTGCCATTTTACTATTTTATTTAATTGAAAAATTGAGAATTCCAAATGAAAGATTTTAAGCTTCGTATTTCACTTTTTGTCGTATCCTTTTTTACGATGGTAGCGGCTAGTAATGCTCAGTCCAATGATGCCGGTAGGGTATTTCGCGACCTGCAAGCCGCTTTCAACGAAAGTGACGTCTCAATTGTCTCGGTATATCTTTCCGACGAAACCTACATTTCCTTGCTTAATTCTTATTCCGATTACTATTCCAGAAGCCAGGCTTTTTACGTACTTAAAGAATTTGTAACTTTCTTTTCACCGATGCGGATGAAGCTCAGGCACATCTCTGTCAACACTTCATCGCCTTATGCTTGGGGCACGCTGTTCTATTCCGAAAGAGGGAAAAACAAATCGGCGAAAGTTTTTGTTTCCGTCTCAAAAGTGAAAGGCAAATTTGTAATCTCACAACTTACAATAAATTGAAAGTAAATGTTACAACAGTTGTTCAAAGGAAATAACAAATTCTTCTCCGCTTCCGTGATTCTTTTTATTTTGGTTCTTGCGATAGGATTTTACGAGCCGGTTAAAATTAAAGAGCTTGAATTAAACTGGCGGAAATCGCAAATAATTAGGAGCGAGAAAATTGCTTCCGAAGCCGCCGAAGAGATAAATAAAATAAATTCAAAGTTTAATGAAAGTTTCAAAGAGATATTCAAAAAAATAAAATTGCAGATTACTAAAGGGGGGAACTTCAGAGGCTTTACCAATATTTTACCGAATAATAATTACTCTTTACTAATTTGGCGGGATTCTTCGCTTGTTTTTTGGAAGAACGAAAAATCTTCAGACGAAAATTTTGAGAACCGATTCCTGCCTGGAGAAATCTTTTTTGAAAAAACAAAATTAACCGCCGAACTTGCGGTTTACGATACATTTGAAGTGGCTGACGTAAATTATTTAGTGAAGTTTTCGAAAGCCGTTGAAAAATTTTACAAGTTTGACAACGATTACTTTGACCCGGTAAGTTTAATTAAAATAATTTCCGACAAGACTAAAATAGATTGTAAAATAAATTTTTCGGCGGGTGCGGAAATTTCAAAAGACGGCAGAGTTATTTCCACTCCTATTTACAACAATTTCAACAATAAAATCGGGATGCTCTACTTCCCGAAAACGCAAGTGAGTTTTGAAAAGCGGGAACTGAAAAGGAAATTTTCGGCATTTCGAAATTCGTTGACTATTTTAATATTCTTTCTTTTTTCCATTGGCCTTTTCAGAGAGATTAAAAACAAAAGGAAAAAATACCTCGAGTTTCTTACGGTTTTGTTTCTTACGGTTGTTTTGCGCTACGCCCTTTATTTTTTGCAGATTCCTAAAATTTTCTTGAGCGGGAAAATTATTGGTCCGCAATATTTTTCTTCTTCTTTCGGGTTTGGGATTGCAAGCTCACCGTTGGAGCTTACCGTCACTTTGTCTTTTCTTTTTGCCTTCACTTTTTATTTACTAATATTGTTAAAAGATTGTCTTATTAAGAATCTGGAGTCTCGGAGAAAGACTGCTCTAATTGTTTTTTTCGCGCTTGGGGTTGTTTCGCCCTTATTTTTTAGGGGGTTCGCCGCTTCCGTGCGGAGTTTTATTTTCGAATCCAATTTGCAATATTTTAACAGCTCAAACCTTTTTCCCAATGCTCTTAATTCTTTGATGTTGGTAAACCTCCTCATTCTTTCCGTCTCATTTGTGAATTTATTTTTACTGCTTTTTGTTTTTACATTTGCTTCCGTTAAGAGAAAACTAAAAAATATTTTGTTTTTAGGATTTTGCTTTTTGGCGGAATTTTCTCTCTTCTCGCTATTTTCACATCCGTTGCTTACGCTGCCGTTTAAATTGACAACTTTAATTTTTTTAATGTACTTCTCTTTTGTATTGTGGAATTCGAAATCTTCAAGAGTTTGGAATTATTTCTTCCTTGTCCTCTTTGCTTCCGTGCTCGCCCTTTTGGTGTTGTCGAATTTTAATGATGAGCTTAGGCGAGAATCGATTAAAGTTGCTGCCCGTGAAATTAACCGTCCCAAAGAAAACCTTTACGACTTTTGGCTTACTCAGTTCATTAACGATAAGCGAACTGCTTCTTTATTGGAAAGAGTGGCGGCAAGAGAAGAAAATCCCTCGGCAGCAGCATTTAAATTGTGGAGTAAATCCCCGTTTCAAAAAGACGATGTTCCCATTTCTTTTAGGATAGTTAATGTAAGCGGCGAAATATTGGGCGGTTTCGATTACAAATTTCCCGAAGATTTTTTCTTGTCTTTTCAGCCGGAAGTCAAAGAAAATTTTCAAGTCAGAAAAATAAATTTAAGCGGTAGTAAAACAATTTTAAGCGGAGTTAAGAAAATTGGTAACGGGGAGTTCCTTGCGGTAATTATTCCTCTCAATGCCGGTAGCGATGAATTGTTGCCTGTGCCTAAGTTTGTTGAAACAAAAAGATTCCTTAACAGAATTCAAATTGGTGGGGGAGATTTTTTCTCGTTCAAGTTGACAACAACCGGAATTAATTACATTTACGGCAAACCGAATCTTTCGGCAAAGCAAATAAAAACAATTCGGTCGGCAAAATTCTCGGAGCTTAACGAAGCATGGCTGGAGAGCGAAATAGAAGGCTCTGCTTTTCAACTTTATTTACTGAAAGGCAGCCGGACTTCGAAGAATATTAGAGTAATCGGATTGAAGAAAAGCAGTCTGGCTTTTACTTGGTTTCATTTTATTAAACTTTTCTTTTTCCATTCGCTTCTGATTTTTGGAATTTTCCTTTTTGGGTTTGTTTGGCAGAGTATCAGGAAACGTGAATTTAAGTTAACGTTCAGATTAAGGCTGACCGCTGCCTTCTTTGTTGCCGCAATAATTCCCTTGATTTTACTGGCTTCTTACCTTCGTTACACAACAAAAGAAAAGAACGCAGAAGCAATTAATTACAAATTGAACGAAAGAGCGAAACAAATCGAGAGATACATTAAGGCACAAAGAAAGAGCCGAGATTTTTACTCCGTTTTAAATTCCGCATCGAAAAATTTGGGGATTAACTTCTCGGTCTTTCGGGATTCGCTTCTCGTTTATTCGTCCTATTTGCAATACTACGAAGCAGGGCTTTTCCCACCCCTAAGTGATTACTCGGCAAACCTACGGTTAATGCGGGGGGGAAAATATAAAACTTTATTAGATGAGAAGATTGAAAATTACACTTACCATTCGGTTTTTTACAAGACCGGTTTTTCGCCAGATTTAATAATTGAAGTAAACGATGCTTTTAATTTAATCCGCCTGCCGATGTCGCAAGGGGAGTTCGACATTTTTCTGTTCGGAATTTACGCACTTGCATTTATTTTTACTTTAATTATTTCAACGCTTTTAGCTAATCAAATTTCAAACCCCATTCACAGACTTACGCGCGCAACGGCGTCGGTAGGGCAGGGGGATTTGAACATCCGTATTAGTGAAAATTACAAAGGGGAAATAGGCGAATTGGTAAGGGGTTTTAATTTTATGGTGAAAGAACTTAGGAAAAGTCAAAAGGAACTCGGTGAGCTGGAACGTGAAATTGCCTGGAAAGAAATGGCGAGGCAAGTTGCACACGAAATTAAAAATCCCCTTACCCCTATGAAACTTAGCGTTCAACATCTTTTAGCGGCTTACAGGGACAAATCGCCTAAGTTTAATGAAATAATCGAACGGGTAGCTACTACACTAATAGACCAAATTGAAATGCTTAAAAACATTGCTTCCGAATTCGGCAATGTGGCAAAAATGCCAAAGCCGAAGTTAGAAAAAATAAATCTTCTTGAAATCATCAAAGAAACGGAGAATTTATTTAGAGAAGAAAGCATTGGGATTGAGGTAGAAAGCCCGAAGGATAAGATATTGATTTTAGGCGATGAAGATAATTTACGTAGAATTTTTATTAACTTAATTCGTAATTCGATTCAAGCAAATGCCTCGAAAATTAATTTTAAAATTCAAAGTGCACAAGGAGTAATAATATTAAGGATTTCCGACGATGGGGAGGGAATTCCCCCGGAATATCAAGATAAAATCTTTGAATTGAATTTTACAACCAAACCGGAAGGAATGGGATTGGGTCTTTCAATCGGTAAAAAGTTTTTGGAAAGTATCGGCGCTGAGATGACGCTTGAAAAATCTTCGCCGGGAGGGACATCGTTCTTAATTTCTTTCCGGCAAAGGGGAGAAGAATGAACACTTTAACACCGTTCCAAAAAGAAGCGCTACGCTTCGACAAGCACATTGCGCTAACGGCAAACGCCGGTTCGGGGAAAACTTTTGTCCTTGCCAAAAGATTTGTTGAGATTGCTCTCGAAAAAAATTTACAACTAAACAAACTTGTGGCAATAACTTTTACCGAAAAAGCTGCAGGTGAGCTTTACTCTAAAATTGCAAAGGAAATTAACGAGAGGCTTACCTCTGAGACGGACGCCAGCAGAATAAAAATTTTAAGACGTTTGCGAAGACAGCTTGTCTCTGCAAACATTTCTACAATTCATTCTTTTTGTACCGATTTAATCAAGGAGTTTGCTACCGAAATCGGTGTGGACACTAATTTTCGCCCTGTAGATGCAAGGGTTTCGAATGAATTCCTTGACGTTACAATAGAAGATTTTATTAACTCGTCACTTCGTCAATCCGACAATAACGAAATCTCCGAACTTGTGAGGCTGTTCGGCTCCGTTAGAATTTTAATTAGAGAATTAAAAAAACTTTTGAGTAAGAGAAAAACCGTAATTAAAATTGCCGATGATTTTAAGGATAAGAGCAGCTTGGAAATAGCGGGAAATTTACGTCTGACTTTCGAAAAGAAATTTCAAGAATATTTCGGTAACATAATTCAAGAATTTTTTGAAGAGGTTAAAGCACTTAATTCGGCGGTTCTCTCTGCTTATCCTCAAAACAAATACGGACAAACCGTTGCAGAAATTTTAACCGCATTTGGCAATCAATCTACTTTTGTGGAAAAAATTCTAATTGTACGGAAAATAATTAAAGCGATTTCAACAAAGGACGGAAAGAAAATCCGTACTCGAGATTATTCTTCCAAAGTAAAAAAAATGTTGGCGGGTGAGCTGCTGGAATCTTTAGAACAAAAACGTGATGTTCTAAACTCAATCGGTTTTAGTGATAATCCCGATGAAACCGAACTTTCTCTTGTCAAATATCAGAGATTGCTACTTTCCCTTTTTGAAAAAATTCTTTCGGAATATGAAAAGAAGAAAAAATCTTTAGGTTATTTGGACTTTGAAGATTTACTGATTGGCGCATCGAAAATTCTTGAAAATCAATCGGCTCGTAAAACCCTTGCCGAAAGGTTTGAATTCATTATGGTTGACGAGTACCAGGATACGAACGAAATTCAATACGAGATAATAATGCCCCTTCTGGAGAAGTTGAAAAATGGTAACTTATTTGTTGTAGGTGATGATAAGCAAAGTATTTACATGTTCCGTGAAGCGGAATTGGAAATTTTCGAAAAGACAAAAGAGGAAATCAAAATTGCTACCGGTGGGGAAGGGATCGTAGAACTACCCCACAGTTTTCGTTTGGCTCCTAATATTGCTCTGTTTGCCAATAAAATTTTCGAGAGGATTTTTGCTAATCCCTCTACCGAATTTAACGAAGTAACTCATAGCAATTTAATCTGTGCGAGGGGGGAAGAGGAAGGTGGCAAAGTGGAAATCTTGGCAGCGGAAGAAACAGAGGAAGCCCAACTTATTGCAGGGAAAATTCTTCAGCTAAAATCCTTGGGATTAAATTACAAAGAAATTGCAATTCTTTGCAGAAAAAGAGAATGGTTCAAAGAGCTTTCGGATGTGTTTTCACAAAGGGGAATCCCTTTCACTATTCTTGGCAGCAAGGGTTTTTACCAAAATCAAATAGTACTCGATATTTTTAACTTTCTCTCATTCTTATTGGACAACCGAAACGATGCGGCGCTTGTGACAATACTTCGTTCTCCTTTCTTTTATTTTAAGGACAATCTTCTACTCAAAATCAATTTCGAGAAAGGAGAAACATTCTTCGAAAAATTGAAAGCGTTTGCTTTTCAAGATAAAGATGCCGCCGGCGTTGTGAAATTTCTTGAAGCTTTTACGAAACTTGCGAACGAACTTCCCTTGAACGAACTGCTGAGAAAAATTGTTACCGAGAGCGGTTACTTGGCGATAATTTCTTCGCGTGAAAATTCCGATTTGCAGCTGGCAAATCTTGAGAAACTAATTACACTTTCAAATAATTTTCAGAACGAACCGTTTCACACCTTTTACGATTTTGTCGAGTTCCTCCGTTCTTCGATTGAGGGTTACGAAGATGAAAGCGAAGCGGAACTAATTTCCGAAGAAAATAAAGTGCAGTTAATGACAATTCATCAGGCAAAGGGGCTTGAATTTAAGGCAGTCTTTATTTACCATGCGAACACGAGGCCGAACCTCCCTTACGTAAAGGCTAAATCCGTTAGCATTGACAAAGATTACGGAATAATTACGAAAGTCCCCACGGCAGGGAATTACTTTGAAGATTACAAAGTTGCTCCAATTGTCGGTTTGTACAATTATTATTTGAAAAGGAAAGAGCTTGCCGAAAACAAGAGACTGTTTTATGTGGCTACGACTCGCGCAAGAGATTATCTTTTTCTTAGCATTTCAAAAATGAGTAAACCGGAAA
>WFQV01000479.1 GCA_015486905.1 Melioribacteraceae bacterium
AACTTCTAAACCGCCGAAGGCGAACTAAACCTCTAAACGAAGACAGAACGAATTACGATTGATGATTAGTAAGTCTTAAGTGACGAGTCTTAAGTCGTAAGTTACCAGCCTCCGGAAAAGCCACGAATGCATGAATTTTATTTAACCAAGAACCAGGAACAAATGAAATACGATTGACAAGTAATCGAAAGGGCTCAGACTTCTTACGTCTTACTTCTCGCGTCTGGCGATTAACGAGTGATAGGACGCTGATTTGATAGAACACGGATGACACGGATTGATGCGGGATTTTCACGGAGGGAATGGGACGCAGATTTTTCATGATGAGTTATGATTTTAACTGATTGGACAATGGAACACGGATGACACGGAATTGTTCAATTAAAAATCAAGAACCTGCCTGCCGGCAGGCGGTAGGCAGGTTAAAAATTAAGAATTTTCTGTTCACTTTTATCTGACTTTTCAACCATTCAAAATTAAAAATTACAGGTCAGAAGTAATTACACTAATATTTTTGCAACATCCTTAGCAAAGTAAGTGAGAATCAAATCAGCTCCGGCACGTTTGATTGAAATTAAAGATTCCATCATTATGCGTTCTTCGTCAATCCAACCGAGCTTGCCAGCGGCTTTAATCATCGAATACTCTCCGCTAACTTGGTAAGCGGCAGTTGGCATTTGAAATTCTGTTTTGACACGTCTAATAATATCGAGGTAAGGGCCTGCCGGTTTAACCATAATAATATCGGCACCTTCGTCGATGTCAGATTTTGCCTCCCGCATTGCTTCATCGCCATTTGCAATGTCCATTTGGTGAGAACGTCTGTCACCGAAAGCAGGTGCGGATTCCGCCGCATCTCTAAAGGGGCCGTAGTATCCGGAAGCATATTTTACTGCGTAACTCATTATCGGGGTCTTTGTGTAACTTTTGGAATCAAGTGCTTTACGGATTGCCGCTACACGTCCGTCCATCATATCGGAAGGAGCAACAATATCCGCGCCTGCTTCTACGTGGGTGATTGCTTCTTTAGCCAAAACTTCGAGTGTTTCATCGTTTAATATTTCGTCGCCTTTTAGCAAGCCGCAATGCCCGTGGGATGTGTACTCACACATGCAGACGTCGGTAATAATTACCAAATCCTTAACTTCTTTTTTAATTGCACGGATTGCACGTTGAACTATTCCGTGGGGGTCGTAAGCCTCGGATCCCATTTCGTCTTTATGTTCGGGAATTCCGAATAAAATTACTGCAGGTATTCCTAAGTCCCGCACTTCCTTGCACTCCTCAACCAAAACGTCAACCGACATCTGGTAAACGCCCGGCATTGATTTTACTTCTTTCTTAACGCCGTTGCCGGGACAGACGAACAACGGGTAAATTAAATCGTTTTTGTGAATGTAGGTTTCACGCACCATATCACGGATGCGCGGATTGTAACGAAGTCTTCTTAATCTTAATATTGGAAAGTGTGTCATTACTTACTCCTTTGAATTTTTGTTTTTGTTGGTATTTAAATATTCGGAAACTTTATTTGCAACAATTTCACTGTTCTTAACGCAATCTCCGACTGAAATTCCGCCGCGGTAATTTCCGCTCAGGAACAATCCCGGATTTTCTCCTTCGAATTTGTTAAAGTAATTTTCATGTTCAACGTAGCCCAAATTGTACTGCGGAATTGCTTTGTCCCAAAATTTCTCCGCTATGAAAACAGGGTCGTCGGTAATTTCCATTGTCCTTTTAAATTCTGTCAGAACTTTTTGAAACAGTTCGTCTCGTGGAATTTCAAATAACTCGGGGGAGCGCGCGCCGCCCACAAAAATAGTAAATGCCGCTTTGTCCTCCGGTGCACGATTTACAAAAATAACGGAGCTCCAAATAGCGCCCAAATAACTTTGCTCTTCTTTCTGCGGAATCAAGTAGCCGAAGCCGTCGAGAGCCTGTCCTACCGCACTCTTTTCGAAGCCGAGGAAAAGCACCTGAACCGGGGGGTAGTAGATTTCTTTCAAATGTCCGGCAAGCTCTGAGTCAATATTTTCAAGCACTTCCGCCGCCACATAAGCCGGGAGAGCCGAGATTACAGCATCGCTTCGGAGTTGCTTCTCTTCGCCGCCTTGTTCGTAAATTGTAATGAAAGAATCACCTTCCTTTTTGACCGATTTAATTTTACACTCAAGACGAACATCGTTTAATTTTTCCGTCAAGGCTTCAGGAAAAGTTTGCATTCCATCTTTGAAGGAAAACATCTTTGCGTTTTGTTTCGATTGTTCGGCGCGTTTCTTCCTTTCCTTTGCACCTTTGAACATTCCTTTAATCAACCCGCCGTAATTTTCTTCCAAAGCGTAAAGTTTGGGAAACGCAGATTTAACGCTTAACTTCTCAGGGTCACCCGCGTAAACTCCCGCCACGAAAGGGTTGATGGCGTAATCAAGAAATTCACTTCCCAAACGCCTGCGGACAAACTCGGCAATGCTTTGGTAATAGCCGTCGTTCGAGCGCCCAACGAAAGGCTCTGCGAGCAGTCTCAATTTTGCCGAAGTTGAGAAGAGTTTTGTTTTTAGAAATTGCGGAGGGGACATCGGTAAAGGGTGCAATTGTCCGTTCCTCAAGATGTAACGTTTATCGCCTTCTTCATTAGCGTAAATCATCTGTTCCGTAATGCCTGCTTCGTCAACCAATTTTCTTATTACGGGTGTCATTTCCAAACCGCTGTTAGGTCCGTAATCAATCAGAAAGCCTTCTTTCCGTTCGCTAATCATAGAGCCGCCGGGACGTTTGTTTCGTTCAACGACGGTAACTTCAAATCCTTTCTGTTGTAATTGGAACGCAGTAGCGAGCCCCGAAATGCCTGCGCCTAAAACCACTATTTTATTTTTCATTTTTGATTCTCAAATTGTCATTACAAAATATTCTTATTTTCAATTCTTCAAAATATTGTTTTAAGCGGAGTTAATTTTATCTTTCACAATATTTTTTAACGCATTAATAAAAAGTTCCGAATCGTTCAGTCCTTGGGTTACGAAGTAGTTCTCCACACCCGAATCCTCAGCCGTTTTTCTGTACTCTTTGTCAAGCTCAAACAATGTTTCGAAATGGTCCGAGACAAAACTAATGGGAACGATTAACATATTTTTTTTACCGTTGATGGCTAATTCTTTAATTGTTTTTTCGGTAGTAGGCTCAAGCCATTTTAACGGACCGACTTTACTTTGAAAGGAGATAAAATATTCCCTGTCGAATTTTCTAAGTCTCATTATCTCATTGACCGATTCAATAATTTGAGAATGGTAAGGGTCGCCATCCTTTTTCATTTTTACAGGAGTGGAATGGGCGCTAAAAACAAGCACCGCATCCCCACGGGCATTTTCGTCAAATTTAGCAAGGCTTTCGTCAATTCTACCGTTCACAGCCCTAATAAATTCAGGGTGCAAATAATATTCGGGAATAAAAATTTGTTCTTCACCGTTGGGATGAAAAACTCTTTTCCACTCGTTGAAAGAGGAACGTGTGGTTGAGTAAGAATAATGCGGAAACAACGGCAGCAGAATTACTCTTTCGTACTTGCGGCGCGAAATCTCCGCGGCAGTATCTTTTGTAAATGGTTTCCAATAGCGCATTGCTGTAAAAACATCGATGTTCGGAAATTCCTTGCGGAGTTTTTCTTCCAAGAGCTTTCTTTGAATTTCCGTCCATTTATTAAGGGGAGAGCCTCCGATTGCTTTGTAATTTTCCGCCACCTTAGGTGCACGATTTTTAGCTATTATTCCGGCTAAAAATTTTTGACCGAAAGGAATTTTAAAAATATCCGGGTCGGAGAATAAATTTTTTAGAAATGGTTCAATATCTTCCGTTTTTTCGGGTCCTCCTAAATTCAACAATACGACCGCTGTTTTTTTCATACGTTTATTTTCCTCCAAAGTTTTGTCACGATTTTTCCCTTACCCAAACGAGCAAACCTG
>WFQV01000480.1 GCA_015486905.1 Melioribacteraceae bacterium
CGCGATTATCTTCCGGCTCCAAACCGTCGTCATACTCGATTTCGACAATGTTAAAATCTTCGTCGAATATTTTTATTTTTCGTGCATTAATGAAATCATTTTCTTCCGTTAAAAGGTAAACCACAGGAATGAAATTGTAAGAGTTGAATTTTTCTTTTAGCATATTCGCCAATTTAACGGTAGTAATTATTTTAATAATATTTTTTAGGTTTCCTCCGAACAGAGAAAGACCTACTTCGGTTAAAATAACGATTGAGTTTTTTTCTTTAAGCAATTCAATATTTTTTTCTGTCAATTTGGAAAGCTGCTTGCCGGAATAATCCCTGCGAATGGCTTTAGACAATGTTTTAACTATCTGATTTTGCTTTCCCGAAAGCTGTTTTAATAATTCGTTGTAAAAGCTTTCGTCTCTGAAATCGTGAGCGTAGAATTTAGCAACGTTTTCGAATTCGTTGACGTAATCCAAAAACAAATTATTAAGTCCGGGTATTTCAGCAAAGTTTAAAAACATAAAAAATTCTCTTTCTTTAAAGATACACAAACATTGGTACAGGCTTAAAATCTGTGGCAAAAGATAAAAAAATAAGAAAGAAGAAACAAGAAATAAGAAATAGTTAAACGCGAGAAGCAAGAGGTAAGACGCTAGACCGGTCCAACTTCGCCCTCGCTGTTCCGCATTTGCGGTGGACTACGTGGCGACAAGTTGGATGAATGGATTGTTGGATAGTTGTATGTCTGTAGCACAGTTTGCTTAGCGTAGCGGGCAAAATATGGCGTTTGATTTTTTTAGAGATTTTTTTTTACAAATGTTTGACCCCTTTTGTAGCCAGTCATTTTTCAAACCTATTCACCCTTTCCCTCCTTCCCTTTCAAAAAGGGAAGAAGGGAGAGGTTCTCAAAACACGCAAAGATTCAGCCCTCCCTCCTGCCTTCCATGCCTACCGCCTTCCTGCTGGAAGGCAGGAGGCATGCAGGTCGGGAAGGGAGAGAAAGGGTGGGTTGAGGAAAAATAAGAAAAGCAAGCAATGCGGTAAAATGCTTAAAAACAATATTGCACAGATTGACTACCCCCCCCAATTTTGAAGGTTTTTTCTCGATGATTGAGCAGTGCTTTTAGGACAACACAAAATAAATCAAATATTTCTTACTAACTACGGAGTTTGTCCCGCCATGGCAGAGGACATCCACGGGTTTCAACCCGTGGGTGTAACGAATAAAAACAAAAAATAAGTTTTGGCGCGATTTTTGGAAGGTTCGTTTAGAGAAAGCGAAAAATCGTGACAAAACGTTCACGAGAGAAAGACAAGCTAAAAAATTTTTTCCACCAAATTTAAACTTGTACCTAAACATTAAGGAAAAAATTTCCGATTTATCCTTTCTCTAATATAGATAGCATAAAATTTTTTTTCTATCTTTAAATTTAATTTTTTTGAATTTGATTATGCGAAAAATACTGATTGTTTTCTTATTATTCATTACCTCGTTTTCTTTCGGGCAAAAGAAATACACGTTTGAACTTTTCCCTTCGGGGCAGAATTTCATTCCCCTGCGGGCAAATTTCGAAGAAGCCCGGCTAGGCGTAATGGTTTACGCTTCCAATTTGAACCTTAAAGTTGACATTGGTAACAGTTCCGATTTATTGAAATATTCGTGGAATAACGGCAGAGATGTTTTAACTGCCGACATTGAATTTATGGCTTACGCGTTGGCTACGAGTTACAGCCAGTACCGTTTGCAGATAGATGCGGTTGACGGTTTTTTCGGCGGTGGCGTGGCATTTTCACACAAAATGCAAGGCGGAAGATTTTTGGGCAGATTCCGGATAATTCACAACAGCAGTCACTTGGTGGATGGACATTACGACCAGCGGAAGAAAATGTGGATTGATGGTAAAAAGCCAATTCCCTTTACCCGCGATTTCGGGGAGCTTTTGTTGGGCAAGGAAATTTCAACTTCGTCCGTAGATGCAAGATATTACGGTGCGCTTGCTTTTGCAAAGTTGGTAAGACCGTCATTGATTAAAAGATGGTCGGCTTCAGCCGGCGTGGAAGTTGCATTTAAAAATTTAACCGGAAAGTTTTTCGCTCAACCTACTTCTCCCTTTGTTGCACTGCATTCGACACTTAAAGGCATGCCTGCTTATTCTCTCTCTTACAATTTAATGGCAGGAATTAAATTAGGCAGATGGATTGGCAAAGGTGTCAACTTTTACCTTTCTTATTACAGAGGAAATAATTTTTTCAATGAATATTATTCTGAAAAAATAGAACTGTTTTCCATTGGCTTTTTTGTTGATTATTTTTAATTGATTTTGAAAGAGCAAACTAAAAAAAGGCTTTTGATTCTCGGTAAAATTGTCCTCACACTCGGGCTGTTGCTTTACCTTATTCTGTACGTAAATCTAAACCAAATACTTGACACGTTTGCAAAGGCAAAGCCCGGTACTGTCTTCCTCATTTTAATTTTACTGATTTTTAATGTTTTTGTGCAATTTAAGCGTTGGGAGTTTGTCTCCCATAAAGTTTTAAAAAACTTTAACAAGAAGGAAATCCTTTCTTCCCTATTTCACGGTTTTGCTTGGGGAATAATTACACCTTTACGTGCGGGTGAATTCTTTGCGCGGAAAATCCCGATGAAAGAATCTTCAACCTTTAGCATTGTAATGGCAACCTTTGTCGATAAGTTTTTGTTAATGCCCGTTGTGTTTTTTGTGGGGGGTGTTTTTGCTCTCTTTTTCATCGCCGAATACTTCAGTTGGAGTTCGTTTTTGTTGATACTCATTACGCTACTGTTTTTATTGGCTTTCGCGGTAATGATGCTAGTAATCTTCTATTATTACAAAGCGAAGAAACTGCTGAATAAATTAATCCCCGCCAAGGGATGGCTGAGGAATTTTTATTTGAAATTGGAGAACTTTTCGAGACTTAAGAAAAAAGACATTGCCTTGCTTCTTTTACTCTCTTCAATTTTGTATTTGATTTACACTTCCCAGTTTGCCTTGTCGATTTTCGCCTTTACCGGCGGAGCAAATTTTTGGACCTGTTATTGGATTAGCAATCTGGTTATCTTTTCAAAGAATTTTATTCCGCCCGTTACATTGGGCGAGGTTGGGGTGCGTGAGGCTTTCACGATTTATTTTGCGGCACAATTCGGCATCCCAGATTCAGTTGCTTTTGATGCAGCGGTGTTGATTTTCTTAATCAATATTCTGCTCCCTTCATTAGCCGGAATTTATTTTGTGCTTAAGGAGAAATGATGATTGAGCTTTTATTAATATTATCAGTTTTAACTCTTCTTAACTACATTGTGTTCTTGTCCTCTGTTTTTAAGGGTTTGAAAAGCATCGAGGGGAAGAAACCGAGGGAAATAAAACACAATTTCAGGGCTGCAATTATCGTTCCTTTCCGTAATGAAGTTGAAAATTTACCTGCTGTTGTAGAAAGTTTGTTGAATCAAAACTATCCTGAAAATTCAAGAGAAATATTTTTTGTTAACGACAATTCAAACGACGGCTCTCTTGAGCTTTTGGAAAATCATCCTTCAAGAGAGAAATTTAAAATATTTAATGTTGAAAAAAACGACTCCGCTACGGCTCAAAAGAAAGAAGCAATAACCGAAGCGATTAACAAAACGAATAGTGAGATTATTTTTATCACCGATGCCGATTGCACTCACGATAAAAATTGGGTCGTAAGCGTTTTAAAATATTTCGATCCTTCAACAGGGTTTGTTGCCGGCCCCGTGCTTTTCTACGGCGAAGAAAATACATTCGGTAATCTCCAAAAAATTGAATTTGCAGGAATTCAAATTGCGGCAGCGGGACTAATTGGTACGGGTAAACCCACAACTTGCAGCGCGGCAAATATTGCTTTCCGTAAAAAAGCTTTCGAAGATGTAGAGGGTTATGCCGATAATTCGGGACTTTCTTCGGGGGACGACGAACTGCTAATGCAGAAGATAGCTTCCCGCACTTCGTACAAAGTTAAATTTTCACACGGAAAGGAAAGCGTCGTTCGTACAAAGGCAAATAAAAATGTAAATGCTTTTATAAATCAACGCCGCCGGTGGGCAAGTAAATCACTTCATTACAAAAGCAAGATATTAATCTTAAAACTGTTTTTGATCTTCCTCTTCTTTTTGCTAATTGTAATTGATTTCATTGCCGGACTGTTAGGCTCGTTCATATTATTGCTAACTGCTGTAGCTATGTTTGTAATTAAAATAAGAATTGAATTTTCCGTTTTGCAGAAAGGTTTGCCCTTGCTTTATCCTAATGAAAAGTTTAACGGATTTTTTTTAGCAGAGATTATTCACATCCCTTACATTTTAATTGCCTCAGTGGTGGGCGTGCTCGGTAATTTTGAATGGAAAGGGAGAAAGTTGAAAAGATGAAACATACATGACTAAGTTTAAGACACTCAAGAGAATGATATTAATTATGAATGATGAACCTGCCTGCCGGTAGGCAGGTTATGAAGATGAATGCGTGAGGAGTAAATTGATTGCATGGTTGGATGAATGCATGGTTGCATGGTTGTTCTTATATTTTTTGTTTGGATATTGAAATTAAGGTTAAGGTTAAGATTGAGGTTAAGATTGGGACTCATTACTAATTATTCACCTGCTAATTTTTTAGCGCGAGGCGTCGGGACTTAGACTTAAGACTAAATTCGTGTAATTAGCGGCAAAAAAAATAAAAACATGAAATTAATTAAGAATTAAGAATGAAAAATTTTTGTCGTTATGAGGCTGTCACAAAAGCACCACTTAGAAA
>WFQV01000481.1 GCA_015486905.1 Melioribacteraceae bacterium
ACTTGCCTACCCTGCCTGCCGGCAGGCAGGCGGCAGGCAGGTTCATCATTCATAATTGCGGCTTGCCGCGATATGGATTGGTGGATAGTTGGATACAAATAACAGTGAATAGGAAAATGAGAAATTTTATTTTTTAATTATGGATTTAATTGATATTTCCGGAAGGTTTTTAATTGTTAATTTTTGTCTTAAAAGTTTAATGTTACGGATACGATTAAAATAAAAAGAAAAATTAACTCTACTTTGTTAAGAATAAAGGAATTATAGAAATATAAAGGGAAAAAATTGAATTGGAAATAAAAGTAAAAGGATTTCCGATGAAAAAGAAAGACAAAAAAGTAAAAAGTTTGGAAGGCGCTCTTTCAAAATATGCTAATAAAAATCTTCTGAAGAAAGAAAATAATGCATGGACATTAGCCGTAAAAGAGAAACAAAACTCATAACCCATAACTAATTTAATGCGTTTAAAGAAAGAACATATTGATGCAATTAAAAAATGCTCAAAAAAAGTGTTCGGGGAAGATGCACAAGTTTATTTATTTGGTTCGCGCGTGGACGATTCCCGGAAAGGCGGAGATATTGACATTTATATCGAAACAGGAATTGAAGAGAATATTATTGAAAAGAAAATAAAACTGCTTGGAATGTTACACAAAGAACTCGGCGAGCAAAAAATAGATATTGTTATTAATAATTTTAAGAAAAACAAGCTAATTTATGATATTGCCAAATATGAAGGCGTCCGATTGTGAATAAGAATGAAATTATTCTTAATTCAATTATTGAAGAATGCAAAATTCACGAAAAAAGAATGGATTACGCTTCAAATGCTATTTCTAAGCTTTTTCCGTTAACAGGCGAAAAAATTTCCGCCTTGAGCGATGAACAGATTGCTTTAATTGATCAGATGATATATAGATTTACTAAATTACAGGATGCTATAGGGCAGAAGCTATTTAAAGTCGTCTTAAATTATTTGGATGAAGATACGGCTAATAAATCAGCAATTGATATTTTTAACAGGTTAGAGCAATTGGAAATAGTTGAAAATTACGATTTGTGGAAATCGCTAAGAGATTTAAGAAATGAAATCGCTCACGATTACGGCGTTGACAACAATGAATATGCTGAGAAATTAAATCTTTTATTTAAGAGAAAAAATATATTAAAGAAATATTTCAATGATATTCTGAATTGGGTTGATGAAAGAAGAAAGAGTAAATTATAAATTTAAAATGATGGTTCCGCATTCTCCCTCGCTGCGATCGGGCTACGGCGCGACAAGCTTGGATGAATAGTATCCTCAATCAAATCTTCGTTTTTTTTGTCAAAATATTTTAAACTTTTTGTAATAATTGAAATTGGGGAATTGGTTGACGGCTTTGCCGCGCTAAGGATTGGCGGATGGTTGGATAACAGTGAATAGAAAAAGAATAATTTTTACTTTTTAATTTTGCCTTTAACTTTGTACTTAAATTAAATGTCTTTTAACTTTTATTTCACATTTGTAGTTTTAATTGTCCTGACTGTTGTTCTGGTTAAGGATATTGTAAGTGCTGAAATTGCTGTTTTCGGTTCTTTAATTATTTTTTTATTGGCTAAAATTATTAGTGTAAAGGAAGCTTTCGCGGGATTTTCAAATCCCGGCGTTATTTCAATTGCTCTTTTATTTATTGTTGCCGGCGGGTTAAAATCTGCCGGGTTGATGAACACGTTAAGCGGAATTATGCTTGGTAAAAATAACTCGAGCTTGCGATTCAAACTTTTACGATTGATGCTGCCTGTTACTGCTTCTTCTGCGTTCATGAACAATACACCTATTGTAGCTATTTTGTTACCGAGCGTTAAATCGTGGGCGGAAAAAAATAATCTTTCTCCCTCAAAATTTTTAATACCGCTTTCTTACGCAGCTATTTTGGGCGGAATGATTACTTTAATTGGAACAAGCACTAATCTTATTGTTCACGGATTGTTAATTCAGAACGGGTTAAAAGGATTTTCGTTTTTCGAAATAACCCCTGTGGGAATTTTAGTAGCTTTATTCGGAATAATTTACGTTGCATTTTTAGCGCCACGTTGGCTGCCTGAAAGAATTAAATCTACTTCTTCAATGGAGAACGCAAGGGAGTTTGTAATGGAATTGAAAGTAACTCCCGATTTTGCGGGCGTTGGCAAAACGGTTGAAGAAGCGGGATTGAGGCATCTGAAAGGGTTATTTTTATTTCAGATTGAAAGAAACGGTGAAGTAATTACTGCGGTTAGTTCGCAAGAAAAAATTAGAATAGGGGATAGATTGTTCTTTACGGGATTGCCTGAAACTATTGTTGAACTGCAAAAGCGTCCAGGATTGCAATTAGTAAAAAACGTAGATTTCGAATTAAAAAATTACGATTCTGACAAAGTAAAAGTTTTTGAAGCGGTAATTTCAAATACTTCCCCTTTGATTGGTAAAAGCGTTAGGGACAGTCAATTCAGAACAATTTACGGCGGTGTAATCCTTGCAATTCATCGAAACGGTGAAAGAATTGAAAAGAAAATCGGCGATATTGTGCTGAAGTCCGGCGATACTCTTTTGGTTCTTGCCGAAAGTTTATTTTACAACAAATGGTACAACTCAAAGGATTTTTATTTAATTGCCGGCTCTTCCCCAGTAGATTCAAAGCCGGTTAAGCAGGCCGTAATTGCCGTAGCTACGCTGGTAGGAATGATTTTGTTGGTTGTTTTTCACCTGCTGGAGTTGCCGGTAGCGGCTGGGTTGGCCGCAATAATTTTAGTGGTAACAAAGGTTATTTCACCCAGGCGTGCGCGGGAATTTGTTGATTTTAAGGTATTGTTGGTTATTGCCTCTGCTTTTGGAATTGCTCAGGCAATTAGCAATTCCGGAATGGCAGAGTTCTTAGCCAAATTGTTGCTTTATTTAAAATCCTATTTTGGAATTGTTGGGTTGTTAGCCGGTCTTTTTTACTTAACGAGTTTTTACAATATCATAATTACGAGCAATGCAACAGCGGCGTTGGTTTTCCCTGTAGCTATTACTCTGGCAAATGATGTTGGGCTTCCGGTGCATCCGTTTGCTTTAATATTAACTATAGCTGCGGCTGCAAGTTTTGCTTCTCCGTTAAGTTACCAAACAAATTTGATGGTTTATGGACCGGGAGGATACAGGTTCAGGGATTACATTAATTTTGGCTTGCCCCTGCAATTGGCTGTAGGAGTTATTGCAATAATTGTGGTAAGTTACTTCTATTTGTGAGAAAGATGGTGAATTGTGAATGCTGCAAAGGAGAAAGGCAAAAGTAAAAATTAAAAAGTAAAAAGTCAAAATTAAAAAGTTCAAAGTAAAAAGGTCAAAAGGTAAAGAGATAAAAAGGTTAAAAGGTAAAGAGACAAAGAGGTTTTGGAATGGTGGAATAATGGAATGATGGAAAGTTGGAAATAAAGCGAAAAATATTAATCG
>WFQV01000482.1 GCA_015486905.1 Melioribacteraceae bacterium
CATCCATGCATGGAAGGAGTGAAAGGATGAATAGGTTTGAAAAATGAACATCTTCAAAAGTGCTGAATAGTATCCTCAATCAAATCTTTGTTTTTTTTGTCAAGAAATTTTTGCCGTAAAGTTTTTAATTCATAATTCAAAACTTGCCTACCCTGCCTGCCGGCAGGCAGGCGGCAGGCAGGTTCATCATTCATAATTGCGGCTTGCCGCGCTAAGTTAATTTTCTTAATTGAAATAAGATAACATGCATATTAAACATTTGTTTGAAAAAAAAATTCCTTAAACATTTTGTTTCCCGACCATAGGAATGGAGGCGTAAATTTCAGTAGTTAAATCTTTTTTTAAGTTCTGTTTTGGAGAAAGGGATTTTTACAAATACTTTTGAATAATGGAAATGAAAACTTTAAGTAAAAATATTGAAATTAAAAGTGGCGGAAAATAAATTTAATGCGGTGCTAACACAGAAAATATTAGTCTCACCCACACTTGCAATAATGAGGTTTGTCCCCGACGGCTGGGATTTGCCGGAATTTGAACCCGGGCAATACGGAGTTTTAGGCTTGCCTTATTCAGCGCGGCGTATTCCCACAGCCGACTCCCTCCCAATTAAAGACCCCGAGAAAATAATAAAAAGAGCTTATTCGGTTGCCTCATCTTCGGTAGTCAAAGAATACGTTGAATTTTACATTGCTTTGGTTGAATCGGGGGAACTTACACCGAGACTTTTTGCATTGGAGACAGGGGAAAAATTTGGCTGAGCAGCAAATTTACCGGAATGTTCACGCTTGCGGAAGTACCGGACAGAAAGAATATTCTTTTCATTGCTACGGGTACCGGTTTGGCGCCTTACATGAGCATGATTAGAACGAATCTTGAATGTAATTCGGAAAGGAAATTTGCTGTTATTCACGGTGCAAGGCACTCATGGGATTTAGGCTACCGCAGTGAACTTAACGGATTTAAGCGGTTGTGCTCTAATTTTGAGTATATTCCCGTTATTGACCATCCCGAAGAAGAGAACGGACGCTGGGCGGGAGAGACCGGCTTTGTTAATAAAATTTGGACCGAAAGAAGATTAACAGATAGCTGGGGAGTAGAGCCGACACCTGAAAATACGCGAATATTTCTTTGCGGAAATCCTTTGATGATTAAATCGATGCTCGAGGTTTTGAAAGAAGAAGGTTTTACGGAATTCAACCGTAGGGAAAAGACCGGTCAAATTCACGTTGAGAAATATTGGGCGTAATTACGATTTTACCGCCATTCTATTTTCCCGAATGTGCCTTTAAGGTAGTAAACAGGCACAAAAATTTCGTAAAGAAATTGGAGTAATAAAATTTTTAGTATGCCGAAATTGTAGCGGAATTTTTTCTGTGAAATTTTGACCGAAATTAAATCGAGGGTGAATTTTACTGCAGCAAAAATTAAGAGGGTGGTGTTAAGCCAAAAGAGAAAGATAGAAACGAAAGCAAAAATATTAACCAAATGCCAGAGGGAGAGAAAAACTTTTATTTCCAAAGAGTAGTAATTTGAAGTTGATACATGTCGGCTTCTTTGTTTAAAAAGTTCGTGGAAAGATGTCGGTGCCTCCGTTTGAACAATTGAATTTTCGGAAAGAATGGTTGTGATTTTCATTTTTTGTTTACGAGCTTTTTGTACAAGTAAATCGTCGTCACCGCTTAGCACTTGTGAAAATTGAGAGTAACCGCCCAACGATTTTAACACCGATTTCCGGAAAGCAAAGTTACCACCGGAAGCGGAGTAGGGGAGTCCTAAATTTGCAAAAGCAAAAATCAACATTCTGTTCCTGAGAGATTCAAATGCCGAATATTGAGAAATGATTTTTTTTGTTTTTTTGTAACGAACAGCTCCTATCACCAAATCGTTCCCTGCGAGGAATTTTTTGTTTAATTCGTTAAGCCAATCTGTAGGCACAGTACAATCGGCATCCGTTGTAACAATTATTTCGTTTTTGGCTGTTTCAAATCCTAATTGCAGCGCTCCTTTTTTCCCTTCAATCTTTTTCCCTTTGGCGGAAAGTATTTTCAAATTAGAAATTTGAATGGAGAATTTTTCTGCTATTTGAAATGTTGTGTCGGTTGAATTGTCGTCAATGAAAATTATCTCAAAATGCTCCGAAGGGTAATCTAATTTTTTTAACGATTCGAATGTTGCTCCCAGATTTTTCTCTTCGTTCTTGGCGGCTATTAAAATTGAAAAAGTAGTGAATTTGTCTTTTGTATCAACTGTATTTTTAAATTTTCCCTTACGCAATGCAAAAAGTAGCAAGAAATTAAAAATTAAAAGAATAACAGACAGTATTAAAATAGAAAGCATCATAGATAAATAGCCTAACTATTTAAAAATAAAGCAAATACAAGATAAATTCAGTACTCTTCTTCGAGAAGCCATTCTTCGGCTAAGTCTTCGGTTACGTCGGAAATAAAGCGGCTTGGTTTTGAAATTGTAAAGCCGTTTTGCCTATCGAATAAGTGCATCGGGTAGCAAACGTAAAGGTTTTGCTTTGCACGTGTGCTTGCCACGTACATTAATCTTCTTTCTTCTTCGAGGGTTTCAAGTTTACCGTAAGATTGCCCGGAGGGGAAAAAACCTTCGAGAGCATGAATAATAAAAACCGTGTGCCACTCAAGTCCCTTCGCGGAATGTATTGTAGAAAGAGTTAAAAATTCTTCTTCGTTATCTTCCGCTGCAAGGTCGGTTACGCTGTCCTGTGGGGGCTCCAATGCCATATCAGAAAGCAGAGTTTGTAAATCCTTGTAATTCTGTACGATGTTTACAAATATTTCCAAATCTTTTTGGCGTTTGTTAAAATCATCGTATTTGGATTTGAAAATAGGTTTGTAATATTGTAGTACAACATCCAATTTGTCAGCAGGAAGGGAATAATTTGACGAAATATTGTGTAAAAGTTCAAGCAAAGAATTAAAACTTTCTTTGTAATTCTTTTTGATTACCGCATCCGGCGGTGCATTGAGTTTTATTTTACCCGAAGAAATATCATCCATTATTCTTTGAGCCGTTTTGGGCCCGATTCCCTCATGAAGCAAAAGAACCCTGTACCAACTGACCAAATCATTTGGGTTTTCGTCAATTCTTAAAAATGCAAGCAAATCTTTAATGTGAGCGGTTTCAATAAATTTCATTCCGCCGACTTTGATGTAAGGAATATTTGCCTTGTTCAGTTCGATTTCAAGAGAGAAAGACATAAACGAAGAGCGGAAAAGCACGGCAATGTCATTCAGAGGAACGCCTTCTTCACGGAGTTCCAAAACTCTTTCGACGATAAATCTTGCCTGCATATTTTCGTTTTTTGCACTGATAATTCCCGGAAGTTCACCGGAAGGTTTTCTGGTGTAAAGAAATTTTGTGTATTTTTCTAACGCTTTGTCGATGATGTGATTTGCAAAATTTAATATTTCTTGTGTGCTTCTGTAATTTTCTTCCAATTTGATTATTTGTGCATCGGGAAAAAGTTTGGGGAAATCCATTATGTTTTTGAAGTTCGCCCCTCTGAAAGAATAGATTGATTGTGAATCGTCGCCTACTACCATTACGTTGTGATTAAGTTGTGTAAGCCCTTTTACAATATCAGATTGAAGCTTATTGGTGTCTTGATACTCGTCAACCATTACGAAGCGGATTGTGCTCAGAAGGGCTTTTGTGCCGGGACCGAAATCCGAAAGGAAATTCCTCAGGTAAATCAGCAAATCGTCGTAATCGAGCATGCTGTTTTTGTACTTGTAAGATTCGTAAAGTTGCTTAATTTTGAAAATATCCGGAAGAAATTGTTCAAAGTGCGGGTATTCCCTTTCGAGAATTTCTCCGATATCCGTTTCCGTGTTCGCACTTAAACTAAGTATTTTGTAAATGGTGGCTTTATTAGGGAAACGCTGTTGCTTTTGATTAAGATGAAGCTGTGCGCGGATTAAGTTAATTACATCTTGACTGTCCGATTGGTCTAAAATAGTAAAATTCGAATTTAAGTTAATAAATTTTGAATATTTTCTTAAAGTCATATTTGCGAATGAATGAAACGTTCCGCCATTAATTTTAGCACAGCGGTTGTCTAAAAGGGCGGCTGCGCGGTTCATCATTTCCCTTGCGGCTTTTCGAGTGAAAGTTAAAAGAAGGATTGACGAAGGGTCGTAGCCTAATTCTATTAGACGTGCTACACGGTAAACCAAAGTCCTTGTTTTACCTGTCCCCGCACCGGCAATTACCAGATATGCTCCGTCTATTGCCGAAGCGGCTTGGAACTGCGCATCGTTCAATTCTTTACGGTAGTCTATCTCAAATTTGTTCTCGTCGATTATCTTTTGAGGAGTTTGCGAGGTTCTTGTAAGAACATATTTCTTAGCCATCTATTCTTAAGCCTATTGGTTTGTTCAATATTTCCGAAATGATGAATGCTTCTTTTAAGTAATCTTTGTAACCTATTTTATTTCTAATACTTAGTGCTGTCTTATTGGCTAAGTCTTCTTGTTGGTAAGAGACTTGACTACTTAAGAATTTTTCAGCTTTTTCGTCAATTTTTTCTTCGCTTTCTTTAACTTCTTCTGCTAACTTGTTCTCTTTAACAGCGTCAATGTATTTAGTGTTGTACTCTACATTAAAAGTAGGTTTAATAGCTGTTTGCTTCTGAGCTGTTTCAACTTCCGGTTTATTTTGGTGAGAGGGGAAGTTCTCTTGCTCCCAAAGGAGCATCTCGTCGTCTGGTCCGCTAGGAACAGGAACTTCTTCTTCCTGTTCCGGCGGTGGAGTTTTCTTTTTAAAAAGTGAGGCTAAAACGCTAAAAATAAGGAAGCCGATTACTAAATAATCAAACAGCTTATCCATTTTTCTTTTCGCCTTTATTTTCTTCCGGTTTTGCTATTGAACTTCGCATATCGGTATCTGCCTGGATATTTTTCAGCCTGTAATAATCCATTATTCCCAAGTTACCGTTTCTAAATGCTTCCGCAATTGCCTTCGGAATTTCCGACTCGGCTTCAACTACCTTAGCCCGCATTTTGGCTACTTCGGCTTTCATCTCTTGTTCAGTTGCAACTGCAGCTGCGCGTCTTTCTTCAGCTTTTGCACGCGCAACTTTCAAATCGGCTTCGGCTTGATTAGCTTGTAGAATTGCACCGATGTTTGTACCAACGTCAACGTCGGCAATATCGATTGAAAGAATTTCAAATGCAGTGCCGGCGTCAAGACCCTTTTTCAAAACCACTTTTGAAATATTGTCAGGGTTTTCCAGAACGTCTTTGTGAGAACTGCTTGAGCCGATTGTTGAAACAATTCCTTCGCCCACGCGTGCGAGAATTGTAGCTTCGCCGGCACCGCCAACGAGTCTTTCGATGTTTGCTCTTACGGTAATTCTTGCTATTGCTTTTAATTGAATTCCGTCCTTTGCCATTGCTGCCACAAGAGGTGTTTCAATTACTTTCGGAAGGACGGACATTTTAACTGCTTCCAAAACGTCGCGTCCGGCTAAGTCGATTGCCGCTGCTTTCTCGAATGTTAAATCCAGACCGGCTTTGTTAGCTGAAATTAAAGCGTTTACAACATTCGGAACGTTACCGCCGGCGAGATAATGTGCTTCCAAAAGGTCGGTTTTAAGTTGTAGCCCCGCCTTAGTAGCCGAGATTAAACTTCTGACAATTATTACCGGTGAGACCTTTCGAAGTCTCATTCCAACCAAATCTTTAAAGATTTTTAATTTTACACCCGAAAAGTAAGCGGTGATAAAAAGTCCTACCGGAACATAGTAAATTAAGATAATTAGAAAAATGATTACGGCAATAATAACTACCACCGATAATCCGCCTAAAAATTCCATTTTTGCACCTATGATTTTTATTGATTAGTCTCAAAATACTAAATCTTGAAATGAAAAAAAATTTTTATTTTCGAAATACTTAAAAAAACCTTGAAAATTGCGATAAAAAATTGTAATCTTGTTAAGAAAATAGTTTGACTTATTCAAAGGAACAATATTCGAAATATTTTTGTAATAAATTAAAAGTTTAATAAAAAATTAGGTAACAAATAATGGAAGGAAATTTTTCTGAAAGGGTTCAGGAAGTAATAAGATTAAGCAGGCAGGAAGCTCTTCGTTTGGGGCACGATTACATTGGCACGGAACATCTTTTGCTTGGAATAATCAGCGAGGGACAAGGTGTAGCAATTAGGATTTTGCACAATCTCGGCGTAGATTTAATTAAATTGAAAAAGGCGATTGAAGACACTGTCAGAGCTTCGGGCGGAACAATTACGATTGGTAACATTCCTCTAACTAAGCAAGCTGAAAAAGTTTTAAAAATCACACAAATAGAATCAAAAATTTACCGCTCGAATGTGATTGGAACAGAGCACATTCTTCTTTCCATTTTGCGGGATGAAGATAATATTGCCACGCAGATTTTACACCAATTTAATGTAACTTACGAGAGTGCCCGAGCGGAGTTGAACAATATTTTAAGTTCAAAAGGGAGCTCACAACAGGCAAGGAGTTTTGCCCCTACGGCTTTCCAACCGAAAAAAGCAGAGAAAACAAAAACTCCAGTGTTGGATAATTTCGGACGTGACTTGACAAAATTGGCAACGGAAGACAAACTCGACCCGGTAATTGGGCGCGAAAAAGAAATTGAACGCGTTGCGCAAGTCCTTAGCCGTCGTAAGAAAAACAACCCCGTTTTAATAGGCGAACCCGGCGTTGGTAAGACAGCCATTGCGGAAGGTTTGGCGCTTAGAATTGTTCAGCGGAAAGTACCGAGAATTTTACAGGACACGAGAGTCGTTACTTTGGATTTGGCGGGACTTGTAGCCGGTACAAAATACCGCGGGCAATTTGAAGAGAGAATGAAGGCTTTAATGACGGAATTGGAGAAAGCCGAAGACATTATTTTATTTATCGACGAGCTTCACACTATTGTCGGAGCCGGCGGAGCTTCGGGTTCTTTGGATGCATCGAATATGTTCAAGCCGGCATTGGCTCGCGGCGATATTCAGTGCATCGGCGCAACCACATTAGATGAGTACCGGAAGTACATTGAAACAGACGGCGCCTTGGACAGAAGATTCCAAAAGGTAATGATTGAACCGCCCAGCGTTGAGGAAACAATTGAAATTCTTCAAAACATTAAATTTAAATATGAAGAACATCATCATGTTAAATATTCCGACAAGGCAATTGAATCCGCTGTAAAGCTAAGCGATAGGTACATTACGGATAGGCATTTGCCCGACAAGGCAATTGACGTTTTGGACGAAGCCGGCTCGCGCGTGCATATGGGGAATTTCATGGTTTCCGACGAAATTCTTAAGCTCGAAGAAGCGATTGAAAATATCCGTAAGGAAAAGATTGAAGTGGTCAAACGCCAAGATTACGAGGAAGCCGCACGCCTGCGGGATAAGGAACGTCACCTGCAGTCCGACCTTGAAATTGCAAAACGTGAATGGGAAAAACAAATGGAGGACGAGGTTTACGACGTTACGGAAGATGACATCGCAACTGTTGTTTCAATGATGACGGGCATCCCCGTTACCCGTGTTGTGCAAGCCGAGACGGAAAAACTTCTTAAAATGGAAGATGCCCTTCATGAAAGAATTGTCGGGCAGGACGAGGCAATTACAAAATTGACGAAAGCAATTCGCAGAGCGCGTGCGGGACTTAAAAGAGCAAACAAACCGATTGGAAGTTTTATTTTCTTGGGACCCACCGGCGTGGGAAAAACCGAATTGGCAAAAGAATTAGCACGTTACCTATTTGATTCTACCGATGCTCTTGTAAGAATAGATATGAGCGAATATATGGAAAAGTACGCCGTCTCGCGTCTCGTCGGCGCACCTCCGGGATACGTCGGCTATGAGGAAGGCGGGCAATTGACCGAGAAAGTTCGGCGCAAGCCTTATTCCGTTGTACTGTTCGACGAAATAGAAAAAGCACACCCGGATGTTTTCAGCATTTTACTTCAAGTTTTAGATGACGGACTGTTAACCGACAGTCTTGGAAGAAAAGTTGATTTTAAAAACACAATAATAATAATGACTTCCAACGTCGGGACTAAGGAAATTAAAGCGACCGGAAGTTTCGGCTTTGCCGGGGAAAACAGTGCGGATGATTATTCGAATTTGAAAAGCACCGTAGAAGATGCAATGAAACGTCTCTTCAATCCCGAATTTCTCAATAGAATTGACGAAACCATTGTCTTTAGAAGTCTGAATAAGGAAGATATTAAAAAGATAATTCGGATTGAAATGAGAGAGCTTGTTGAAAATTTGAAAGAAAAAAATCTTGAGATTGAATTGGACAAATCTGCTCAGGAGTTCCTTGCCGAGAAAGGTTTTGATCCAAAGTTCGGCGCACGTCCCTTGAAACGAGCGATTCAAAAATATGTTGAAGACCCCTTAGCGGAAGAACTTCTTCTTCAGCATTTTAACGACGGCGATACTATTGTTGTTAAAAGCAAGAAGAATAAAGACGAGCTATATTTCATCACGAAGGAAGTGAAAAAAAATACACCGAAGAAAAAGAAAGAGGAAGAAAATCCTCAAACTGAAACGGTTGACTAAATTTTAGTTGCACTCAATAATAATTTTGTTTCATTATTTTGATTATTAAAATGAATGTCCTTCCCGGATTTCCCCGTTCAAAGGAATGAGGAACTTACTTTAATTTAAAATTCAAAAAGGAAAATTCTTAAATGGAAAAAACCGAAATTATTGAAATCTTTAAAAAGACCGAAGCCCTCTTGGAAGGGCATTTTCTTTTAACCTCCGGTAAACACAGCAATAAATATTTCCAGTGCGCGAAAGTTTTACAATATCCTAAATATAATTTTCTTTTCGGGCAGTTGATTTCAGAACATTTTAAAAATTCTAATATCAACACTGTTGTTTCTCCCGCAATAGGGGGAATTGTCGCCGGGCAGGAAGTAGCGAGACAGTTGGACAAGCGTTTCATTTTTACCGAAAGGGAAGGGGGAAAAATGACTTTGCGCCGCGGTTTCACCGTAGCCAAAGGAGAAAAAATTCTAATCGTGGAAGATGTTGTTACCACCGGAGGCTCGGTCTTTGAGGTAATTGAAGAGGTAAAAAGTTTCGGTGCGGAGGTTATGGGAGTCGGTGCAATTGTGGACAGAAGCAACGGAGCGGTTGATTTCGGTGTGCCGTTTTACAGCGCTTTGGCTTTGAAGGTTCAAACGTACGAGCCTGAGGAATGCCCGCTTTGTAAGGCGAACGTTCCTATTGTAAAACCGGGCTCAAGGAAGATGAGCCCGCCTTCGCTTGAAAAATAGAGAGGTACAGGTTTAAAATCAGTGGCGAAAAGAAATAATAAATATTTCAAGACAAAATATTTAATCACAAAGGCTCATTAAAAATAGAAGGAATAAATTCAACTGCTACCGCAGTTGCTTATTTTTGTTTTATCCTTTTCCCCCGAATTTCATTCGGGGTTATTAGG
>WFQV01000483.1 GCA_015486905.1 Melioribacteraceae bacterium
CCAGATTAAACTTTCCAAAGATGCCGGAATCAGCGGCAAAGACGAAGTAATCGGAAGGTTCGATTTTTTTGAACTTGTAAGAAAGGACAAAATTTTTATTATTCCCTGTTTTAATTGTCCAACCTCCAACATCCACCGCTTTGCCGGAAACGTTAATAAGCTCAATGTATTCCGATTCATCTGCGCTTGTCTCAAACATTATTTCGTTAATTACAATGCTTTTTGGTTTTGCCATCTTCAAACGAAGGGTTGAATTTTTACTTCCCAAAGTATTACCGGAAGAATCCAGACAGAACAACCAATTCAAGGGAGTGTTTGTTGCATCGTTGAAACTTCTCCTCTCGAGAGAGCGTCCTCGCAATAAAGGGAAATCGGAGTTGTAAAATAAGCTGTCGATGGTTTGCCCGCGGAAATCGCTCAGCACTATTCCGTCCTCTTTGGAACTTAGACTTCCGAATTTCACAATGAATTGCTTGGTGTTGTTCGGAGCGGAAGGAATGCTGTCCCGTGAGACGACAAAATATTCTCCGGGTTTAATAATTGTTGAATCTCCTAATATTACTCCAACCTTCTCGTCTGGACTTACATCGCTTACCTTCCAGTTCCGTACGTCTATTGTCGTATTGGAAGCATTGAAGAACTCCGCCCACTGCGGTTTGCCTGAATCGGGCATTACCATTAACTCGCTGATTTTAATTGAATTGGCTTTTTCGCCTGCGTAAATTGTTTTGCTTAATGAATTGTTGTAAGGATTTTCATCTTCTTGGCAGTCCGCTTTGACCTTTATTTTCAAGGAATCCTTAATTGCTATTTCTTTTTGTCCCGTTATTATTAAAGAATCTCTTGCTTCAATTTTACTTACAAGCAATGTGTCCAATAATTTTTCGCTTTGATTTTCAAATGAAAATACTTTCAACCATATTCCGCTTATTTTTTTTGTTCCGAGATTTTTCAATTTAACTTTGACTTTGAAACTTTCGTTTCTAAGCGGAAATTCCGGCTCGGTTGATATTTGTGAAATTGTTACGTCTCTGGCATTTACCTTTAAACTGTTAATTCTGCCCGGCGTGCTTTGCTCGTTGTCCTTTGATGTGCCCCAATTCGACGACTGCACTGAACTTTCATTAAATTTAATGCGCTCCAGAGAACAGCCCTCCTTTTTCAGCCAATAGCCATAGTACATAACGGAGTCTATTGTTTCCAACGCCCCGTCTTTCAATACTACTCCGTCTTTACTGTTGTTTAAATTTGCAAACGGTAAAACTAATATTTTCGAGGGGATTGTCTTGTGGTAATTGAAAATTGACGAATCTTTAGCAACAATAAAATATTCGTGGGGAAAAAGATTACAATCCGCATTCGTAAGAATTGTTGACGTTGGAGCTGCAAGAACATCGGAGATACTCCAATCCTTTAAGTTTATGGTATCCGGGCTATTGTTGTAAAGCTCAATCCATTCCGGTTCGTCTCTGTTTGGCTCGAACATTATTTCATTTACAATAACGCTTTTCGCTTTGAAGGAAGGCACAACGCTAAAGTAATAAGAATTATTAGTGCTGTCTTCGTCGAGATTAAAATCCAAAACCGCAATTAAACTTACCGTACCTCTAATTATCTTGATATTATTGCACGAAATGACTGCGGTATCTTTTGATCCCAATGATATTAAGCCCGAAGCAAAGAGCTGTCTGTCAATTGCGGAGTTAGAATTTAAATCCTCAAAAATATTCACTTTGAAAATTGCTTGGTTTTTCCCTTTGTTTTTAGCCCGTACTTTTACTGTTAAATTACTTCCCGATTCGGGATTAAAAGGCACCGCCCAGGCTGAGTCGATTGTAACATCAAAATCTTTTTGTGAAATGCTGTTTCTTATTCCGGGTGTTCCGTGCAAAACCGATGTGCAACTCCCCCAGTTAGCAGAATCCGTTGAGCTGCCTTCGGCGGAAATCCTTTCAAGCGAAAAATCTTTTTTGCCTCCCCAGTTTGAAGAATACTTGACAGAATCGATTGTCCGCGAAAGGGAATCTTTCAGTACTACTTCGTCACCGCTATTATTTAGATTTGGAAATGAGGAAACAATCACCGGACAACCAATTGAGTAATAGTCGAAAAGCGAAGAATCTTTTGAAATGACCGTGTAGCTTTGCGGTTTCATAATCAAATCATTTTCATTAACTTTAACCGTAGAGGTGTTGTCCCCCAAGAAATAATTTTTCAAATTAATTCCTTTTCTGCTTTTGTTAAACAATTCAACCCATTCGGGTTCATTGTTGCCCGGAGCGTACATTATTTCGTTGATTACAATATCCGAACGTTCTACGTTAATTCGAACTGTGTTAATTGTAAGATATGCCAAGTTATTGTCGAGGAATTCATCTCCGGCAGAAGTAATTAAAGCAATAAGTTTGTTTTTGCCAACCGGTAAATTTCCTATTATTATTGAGCGAAAGGTGCTGTCGCCCCGCGGAATATTTGGTATTAAAAGCGAATCCAATGCTTCGTTTTCTTCGGGAATTAAATCTTCGTTGGCATCCAAAAATATTTTTAAATTCGATTCGTTCGAGTTTTCAAATCCGTTGTTTTTTATTTTAATTTCCGCCGTAAAATCAAGTGGGAATACGTTGTATTTTTCTTTAGTCACAAAAGCCGTAATTGCCAAATCGAATTTTTTCGGAGTGAGGGAATTTAATCTTCCGGGTGTTCCGCCGTAAGAGCCCGTGGAGCTTCCCCAGTTCGAGGGCTCGTTACTCTGCAGCGCAGCGGAAACTCTTTCCAACGAAATTCCTCTGCTACCGCCCCATTCGCTTGAATAGTCAACCGAGTCGATTTGTCTTTTCAAAGAATCAATTAAGACTATTTGGTCGCCCGCATTGTTAAGCGTTGGGAGGTTAACAATTAATGAAGCAAAATTTCCGACAAAAGCTTTCGAGAGTGAATCCCTTGCAATTACGACGTAGCTTTTCGGGTTTAAGTAAAAAGTGCTGTCGGTTAAAACCGCTTTTGTCCTTTCGTCTTTAACTCTCCAGCCTTTTAAGTTAATTCGTTTGGCGGTTGTATTAAATAATTCGAGCCATTCGGGCTCGTCTTCTTTCGGTTCGTACATTAATTCGTTGATTACTAAGTCGCCTTTTGAATTCGGTTTTGGATGAACGACACAAGACGTGAACAATGTATCGTTCGCAGTATTTTGATCGAGGGAGAAATTCAATATTCCGACGAAGAAATATTTATTCGATTGATTTGCCAAATATGTCGTGCTAACGGTAATTGAATCACCGGCGGTGGGCAAAGAAATTTCTTTCTGAAAAATAGGATTTAAATTGACCGAGTCTGTTGTTTCGAAAAGTGAAAAATAAAAATCGGTTGCATCTTTTAACCCTAAGTTTGTTAACGTTGCTTTTATTTGAATGCTATCGCCCTCAAAAATAATTTCCGGGTTGGTTGTAAGTTTTGTGATTCCGACATCGTAATCTTTGGGACTTATTGAATTAGCCGAGCCGGGTGTGCCGTTCGGCGTTTTGGAATTTCCCCAATTGGTTTGTGAATTATCTTTGTTAAGTAAAATCTTTTCGTCCGAGTAGCTCTCTCGGTTGTTTGCCGAGTAGGTATAAACCTCGACTGTGTCCCCGGTGGGAGAGATTAAAAACAGATTTCTGTCCGTTGAATTTGACATCCCGGAAGTGCCGAACGAATTGTCTTTTATTTTCAATGTGAGTGCTCTATTGGAAATTAAATCTTTGTAGATACCGTTTTGAAAATCGTAATCGTTCTCAAACACTACCGCGAAACATCTCGGTGGTAATTTTTTTGCAACGGTTAAAGAATCAAAATAATCGGTTTTTGAATTTGAATATTTTATTCCCCAGCCGTTCAAATCCAAAGAGTCGGAATGGGAGATGTTGAAAAGCTCAATAAATTCGGAGTTAGCCGCAGAAGGACGGAACATAACTTCGCTGAATGTAAGAGAATCCCGTTCCTGAGCTTTGGTTTGCAAAACAAATAACAGCAAGAGAAAAAATAATAAATTATTTTTACCCATCTTTAGTTAAGCCCTTTTTATTTAACTAAACGCCTTACAATATTCTTTTTTTTATTTTTGCTTTTCCTGTTTTGCTTTTAAAATGTTTAACAAAACTCTCTCATGAGTGAGAGGAGTAACTATCTCCCGCGCGGAGCCAGGGGCAAAAGATTTCATTGCGTTAAGAATTGCGAAGTACGCCGAGATGCCGTACATAAAAGGCGGCTCACCTATTGCCTTCGATTTAAGCGGACCGTAAGGGTTCTCCGAATCTTCAAGGAAATGAATTTTCATTTCTTTAGGTGCCGAATAGATATCGGGAATTTTGTACGTGGAAAGAGAATTGGAAAGTAATTTGCCATCATCGTTCTGCACAAGTTCCTCTATTGTAAGCCAGCCGATTCCCTGTACTACCGCTCCCTCAGTTTGCCCTTTATCAATAGCGGGATGGAGACTCTTTCCGTAATCGTGTACAATGTCAACCTCGTCGATTTCGTACGTACCGCGCAGAACGTCAACCGTTGCAATGGTAATTGCCGTACCGTAAACGTGGTAAGCAAACGGATGCCCTTGGTTTTTGCTTCTGTCAAAATAAATATCCGGTGTAGCGTAAAATGCGTGAGAAGAAAGATTTACTCTGCTCAAATATGCCG
>WFQV01000484.1 GCA_015486905.1 Melioribacteraceae bacterium
AAATCTTCCGAGTCAACAACGCCCTTCACAAAACTCAAATACTCGGGAAGCAAATCTTTGTTTTTGTGCTGAATCAATACACGTTTAACGTAAAGGTCGAGTCCGTAATTTTCCCTGTCCATCCAGAAAAACTCGTCACTTTTCTTGGGAATAAACATCAGCGCATTAAATTGAATAGGCGCATCAACCGACTTGTGCACAATAAACATCGGCTCTTCGGTGTCGTATGTTAAAAATTTGTAAAACTCAACATATTGTTCCTTTTTAATCGAAGTTTTAGGCTCTCGCCAGATTGCGGAAATTGTGTTGATTTTTTCCTTGCCTAAGAATATCGGGAAAGAAATAAAATTCGAATGTTTTTTAATGATGTTTTCAAGTCTGTATTTTTCGGCAAATTCTTTCGCGTCGTCTTTCAAGTGGACTTCAATTGTAGTACCCCGTTTTAACGGTTCTTCAAGTTCTTCTATTTCAAAACTACCGCTTCCATCGGAACGCCAAGTACAGGCAGGTTCTTCGGGTTTGAAAGATTTTGTTTTAATTACAACTTCTTTAGCAACCATAAAAACCGAATAGAAACCCACACCGAACTTCCCGATAATATTTGTTGCATCTTCCTTGCTCTCGGCAAGCTTCTTCAGAAAATCCGCCGTACCCGATTTGGCAATGGTGCCGATATTCTTAACCAATTCGTCTTTGGTCATTCCGATTCCCGTGTCGCGAACGGTAAGTGTGTTTTTCTTTTCGTCAAAATCGATGTGTATTTCCAAAGGCAAATCCTTATCGGCAATTTCGGTACCTTTATTGCTCTCGAACCGCACTTTGTCCAAAGCGTCCGAAGCGTTTGAAACCAACTCCCTTAAAAATATTTCTCTGCTCGTGTAAAGTGAGTGGACAAGGATGTCCAACAGTTGTTTAATCTCTGCCTTGAATTTGTATTTGTGTTTCGTCTCGCTCATTGATTTCCTCCTAATATTACATTTTCTAATAATAATCTATTCTAAAAAGATAGTTTCTTTCGCTGCGAATCTTCAACTTAGTTTGAGGCACATCGCTCTATTTAACTATGAACAAAATTTTAACAGATTGCTTTTCCCCATTCTGCGGGGTCGCCGTTACAGATCAGTGCTTTTCAGATAACCCCTTCGCGAAAATTTTTTTATGCTTTGTTTTTCAGTAATCAGTAACAAATCTCAACCTCAATCTTAACCTCAACCTTAACCTCAAAAAAATTTTCAAACCTAATCTTTTAACGAATACTTTTCTTTTAATTTTTTAAGCAGTTCAAAGTCTTCCTTTGAAATATTTTTGGGCACAATAAAATTAAGTCTAATGAACAAATCGCCGCGTTCGTTCGGGTGCTCGGCTTTCGGCATTCCCATTTTTTTGATTCTTAGAATTTTATTGCTGTCGGTGTGAGTGGGAATTCTAACGCCCAATGTTTTACCGTCTAAAGTTTTAATTTTTTTAGTTGTTCCGACTGCAGCGCTGAAAATGTCAACATCCATTGTGTAGTAAAGGTCGTCATCCTGCCTTTCAAAGAACGGGTCTGCGATGATGTGAATTTTAATATAAAGGTCGCCCCGCTCGCCACCGTTAAATCCTTTCCCGCCTTGATTTTTAACCCGTAATTTTTGTCCTTCTTTAATTCCGGGTTTAATGTTAATATTTATTTTTCTGCCGTCAACATTGATTTGTCTTTTTGTGCCGGTAAGGGCTTCCTGTAATGTTAAGTGAAGAGTGGTTTCGTAATCTTGCCCCTTACGTGAACCGTTGGAGCGGTGCGCATAGCCGGATGTAAATGGGCTTCCGGCTTCCGCGAATCCTCCGCCGAAAAAGCTTTTGAAGAAATCGGAGAAACCTCCCATTCCGCCGAATATATCTCCGAAATCGCCCGAGAAATGATAAGCTCTTCTACCGCCGCGATTCCCAAATCCTGCACCCCAATTTCCACCGGCGTTTATATTTTGGTAATATTTCCAATTAGAACCCAACTGGTCGTACTTCTTTCTTTTTTCCGGGTCGCTTAGAACTTCGTTAGCCTCGGTAATTTCTTTAAACTTTTCCTCTGCGGCTTTATCACCCGGATTGCGGTCCGGGTGATATTTTAAAGCCAGCTTTCTGTACGCCTTTCTAATCTCTTCTTGTGTAGCGTTCTTATCAACACCTAATATTTTGTAATAGTCCTTGTATTCCATATTCTTCAAATCATTTTATTCGCCAAGTGTAAAGGCAACGAAGAATTTTCTTTCTCCTCTCTGAACTCTTAAGAATACGGTTGAACCTTTCTTGAGCTTCTTAACGGCTTCGTTGAAAGAATCCAAATCTTTAATGGATTTCCCGTTCATTGCAATTATTAAATCGCCGTTAGCCAGCCCTGCTCTTGCAGCTGAGCTGTAAGGTTTCAAATCAACGACAATAACGCCTTTTGCGTTAGTGTCTATTCCGTACTTCTTTGCCGTTTGACTGTTAACGCCAACGACATTAAAATTGAGGAGATTTTTTAATTTTGCTTTTGTTGTCTTGGCAATTTCTTCTTGTTTTAGAGTTCCCAATTTAACGGTAATTTCCTTTTCATTACCGTCGCGAATTATTTTCAGAGTAACCTTTGTATTGGGCGGTGTAGAGGCAACCAAATATCTAAGGTGTGCACTACCCGTGATTTTTCTACCGTTAAATTCAACAACCACATCGCCGGCTTTAATTCCTGCTTTCTCCGCCGGTCCGCCTTTTTCAACGTCAGCTATTATTGCTCCTTCGGAAACTTTAAGATTCATCGCCTGCGCCATAGTGGGGGTTAAGTCCTGAATGTAAACGCCGAGGTAGCCGCGTGTTACTTTGCCGTATTTCTTAAGCTGTTCCATTATGTTTTTCGCCAAGTTAATCGGAACTGCGAAGCCGATTCCTTGAAAGCCGCCGCTCTGCGTTGCAATTGCAG
>WFQV01000485.1 GCA_015486905.1 Melioribacteraceae bacterium
AAACTGACGTTGCGCGTAAAATACCGTCAATTGAAGATTGCCCCGTTCCGTAAACATTGTCGAAATCCCATTTGGTTTCGGCATCGTTTACTGCAATAATAGGATAAAGGAGTTTTTTAGCTTTCGCCATTGCACGAAGCCGGTGAACACCGGTGGTTGTTTCTTCGGTTCCGCCCAAAATATTTTCCGCCAACTCGGGATGCTTGTTGTGCACGGTAAAAATTAAATCGGCACCGTCATCCAAAGTCAGATTAGGTTTTTCATCAATCGTTCTTTCAATTGACCAGTAAAACTCTTTTACGTTCTGTCCGTGCCAGGCGTAAATTTCGACATTGTTCTTAGCCAATGCAGCGGCTACTTCGTCTTGAGTCGAAAGCGGATTACAACCGCTCCAGCTTACTTTGGCACCGGCGGCTTTTAATGTTTCAACCAATACTGCGGTCTCTTTTGTAACGTGAAGACAGCCGGCAATTTTGTAACCTTTTAAAGGTTTCGTTCTGCTGTATTTTTCTCTTAAAGCCATTAGAACGGGCATTCGGGATTCAGCCCATTCTATTTTCTTCCTTCCTTCTGCGGCAAGGTTAATGTCTTTTACTTTGTATTTTCCTTCCTTATAATCCATTTGTTAAGTTTCCTTTTTTTATTTGAAATATTTTTTAAATGTGTCCGCTAAATCTAATTTTTCCCAGGTGAACTCTTTTTCCTTCCGCCCGAAATGTCCGTAAGCCGAAGTCTTGCGGTAAATGGGACGTCTTAAATCCAATCTGTTTATTATTCCCGCGGGAGTTAAATCAACGGTATCGGCAACCATCTTTTCGAGTTCTCTATCCGCCACTATTCCTGTGCCTTTGGTGCTGATGTGAATCGAGACGGGTTGCGGTACGCCGATTGCGTAAGCAACCTGAACCAGGCACTCTTTTGCTAATTTGGCGGCAACGATATTTTTAGCCACCCAGCGTGCGGCGTAAGTTGCACTGCGGTCAACCTTGGAGGGGTCTTTACCCGAGAACGCACCGCCGCCGTGAGGCGCCCAGCCGCCGTAAGTGTCAACTATTATTTTACGTCCCGTAAGACCGCTGTCTCCGTGGGGACCTCCTATCTCAAATCGACCGGTCGGATTGACAAAATACTTTGTGTTTTTATCTAAATATTTATCGGGAATTACTTTCTTAATTACATTTTCAATGACATCTTTTTTGATTTTGCTTTGCCTTACACCCTTATCATGCTGCGTTGAAATCACAACCGCATCCACACGAATAGGATTATTTTCCTCGTCGTACTCAACCGTTACTTGTGATTTTGCATCGGGGCGTAAATACGGCATTAAATTCTTGTGATTTTTACGGATTGTCGCCAAGCGCTTCACCAATTTGTGAGCAAACACTATTGGCATAGGCATATATTCGGGAGTTTGGTCGCATGCGTAACCGAACATCAAACCCTGGTCGCCCGCACCGCCTTTATCCACACCCATTGCAATATCGGGCGATTGTGCATGGATTGCGTTCAACACGGAACAAGATTCGGAATCGAACTTGTATTCCGCCTCCGTGTAACCTATTTCTCTCACAGTCTTACGTACCACTTCGGGAATTTCTACGTAAGATTTTGTTGTAACTTCTCCCCCCACCAAGACCAAGCCCGTGGTAACAAATGTCTCAACTGCGACTCTTGATTCGGGGTCGTCTTTTAACAATGCATCTAAAATCGCATCGGATATTGCATCACAAACTTTATCCGGATGCCCTTCCGAAACGGATTCGGACGTAAACAAATATGACATATTTTAACTCCGTTTTTTATTTATTGAAACTCTATTTCCGAGGAATCCCCGGCATTTAACTTTTTGTAATTTCCTTTAATCAAGGCGTTGTTTCCAATTATCGAATTTTCAAGCATCGATTTCTCAATGTAAGCCCCAGGGTTTATTATTGAATTTTTAATTATCGATTCTTTTACTACCGCATCTTCCGAGACAGTTACGTAAGGACCTATTACCGAATTCTCTACCGTTGCCGTCTTTGCAACATAAACGGGGGGAATAACAACCACGTTTTCGGATTTAAACTCAAAATGATTTTTTTCTAAGAGGAATTTATTAGTCTCCAGCAATGTCTCTGCTTTTCCACAATCGTACCAACCTTCCACGGGAAAAGTTGTAACTTTCTCTCCCTTGTTAATCATTAATTGAAGAGCGTCCGTCAATTGAAATTCGTCCTTTGTTTTTATCTCTTTTGCTATCAATTCGGTTAACGCTTCTTTAAGCAATTTTGTATTTCTGATGTAATACAATCCTACGAGAGCTAATTTGGAAACGGGTGTTTCCGGTTTTTCAATCAATTTTGAAATAGTGCCGTTCTTCATCACCGCAACACCGAAACGGCTGGGGTCTTTAACTTTTTTTACTCCGATAGACGAAGAGGTCTGCTTAAATACTTCTCTCAAATCAACGTCGAAAACCGTATCTCCAAGAATAATAAAAAGCTCATCGTCGTCAAACGTCGGAATGGCTGTGTATATTGCATGCCCCAGACCGAGCATTTCATCCTGTTCAACAAAATCCGCTTTAATTTGAGGGTATTCGCTATGTACATATTCGACAACTTTATCACCCAAGTAACCGGTAATAAAAGTAGCTTTAAAAATATTCTCCTCCACCAACTTTTGGAGTATGTGACCCAAAATGGGCTTGCCGCCTACATTTAATAGAACTTTCGGCAACGAATAAGTGTGAGGTTTTAACCTCGTACCAAATCCTGCAACGGGAATTATGGCCCTCAAAGTAACTCCTTATTTTATTTAATTTTAAATAACAAACTTAAAAAATCTCTTTGCTAATAACAAAATTCTTCAAGGCGCATTCAGAGGACTGATTTATGGGACGCAGATTTGTCATGATTAATTATGATTTCCGCAGATTGGATAGAACACGGATGACACGGATTGTTGCAGGATTTTCACGGAGGGACTGGGACGCAGATTTTCATGATGGATTATGATATTCGCTGATTGGACAATTAAAAATTAGAAAGTCAAAATTAAAAAGTAAAAATTTGCTGTTATCTGATATCCACCCATCCAA
>WFQV01000486.1 GCA_015486905.1 Melioribacteraceae bacterium
AAATAAAAACTATTTAAATACAAAATATTTTAAGTTTTTTTTATTAATATTATTGTTTATAATTGTAAAGTTTCTCATTTGTAGAATCCTTTAACAAAAATAAGGAGTAACAATATGAAGTGTAATGTAGGCAAAACAGACAAAATTATCAGGGTAATCATCGGCTTGGTAATTATTGTAATCGGTATTTATTACCAATCTTGGTGGGGTTTATTAGCGATAATTCCTCTCTTCACCGCGGCTGTAAGCTGGTGCCCGCTTTATCTGCCTTTCGGAATTTCAACTTGTAAAATTGAGGAAAAAGATACCTCGGATTAGCACGGAAAGCGGCGGGTAAATCTCCGCCGCATTTTTTAATTACAATTTTAAATCAAATAATTCTCCGGAACAAATCAAAAGGAAATGCTAAAGAAAATTTTACTGCACATTAAGAAAAGGCTTTATTTGTATGTGGCGGCCGATTTCATTGCCGCCTTGTTTTTCGGGCTAAACTTCGATGTTCAAAAATTAAACATTAAACCGATTAGTGTCTTTGTTGTCTTCTTAATGCTTTACCCAATGCTCACAGGGATGATGGTTGAAAAAGTCAAAAAGGCAGGGAGCAATTACAAATTGATTTCGCTGACACTTTTCTTTGCATTTATTATTGCCTCTGTAACGGCATTTGCCCTTTCACGCACAGTCTTTGCAAACAACCCCTAATTGACGCTTGGGATTATTCTCGTAGGAGCAATTCCGTGTTCTAATATGTTAATCGTCTGGAGCGACATTGAGGATGCCAGTACGTAGGATGCTCTCGTAATTGCCGTAATCGGGTTTCTACTAATTCCTTTTCTTTCACCTTTAATTGTAAAAATCAGCAGCAGGCCAATCATTCCAATCAACACGGGGAAACTCTTGCTGAATTTACTCCTCTACATTTTAATTCCGCTTGTGCTCGGTTATTACACTCGTCGGGCAATAATTCGCCGAAAGGGAATGCCGTATTTCAAAGATGTTAAACAATATTTCCCAGGCATCTCCGCTACGGGTATTTTATTAATTGTCTTTTTTCCCGTTGCCAAAGTTGCGGGCAAAGCCGTTGAACATCCGATTGTATTCTTACTTGTAGCCGTTGGGTTGTTTATTTATTACATAGTCCAGACGGGGTTTTCGGTCCTCGCGGCAAAATTTTTTAAACTTAAATACGATCAAGGGATGATTTTAATCTTAGGCGCAACGGCAAGTTCTCAAGCAATTTCTTTGGCTATTGCCGCAACGATGTTCGGCGGCATGACCGTCTTCGCAATTTCTTTCAAACCGATTTTGCAAGTGCTTTACATTATGTCCTTTATTTACGGAATGGGTCCAAAAATAAAGAAATTTTTAGGCTAAATGTTTGAAAACCCCACTTAAAGAATCCTCTGAGTCTATTAAAAGTCTCCCATAGTTAAATTACAAAATAATCATTCATTCTTAATTTTTAATTCTTAATTAGGTACAAGTTTAAACCCGGTGGCAAAAAAAATTTAGCTTTTCTTTTCTTCTTGAACGTTTTGTCACGATTTTTGTTTTCCCGAAACGAACCGTCCCAAAAATCGCGCCAAAACTTATTTGTTGTTTTTATTCGTCACACCCACGGGTTGAAACCCGTGGTTAGTGAAATGTACCCTGCCAAGTTGGAGTAAACTCCGCAGGGTCTAATAAATATTTGATTTTTTCGGGGTTGTTCAAATAGCCGCAAAGAGCACTTTATTTTAAGACTTGTAATAATACAGACATTTTTCCAATATTCAACAAATTAAAAATTACCGTTATTACAAATCATGCATTTGCACAGATTGCAAGCAATCTACGCTACAAAAATGCAACTTGTCGCAACGGACCTCGCAAAATGCGGGGGAAGTCAGACTATCCAACCATCCATTTATCCATTCATCCTTAGCGCGGCAAGCCGCAATTAAGAATTAAGAATGAAATAATCCGTGATAATCTGTGTTATCTGCCTGCCACGCCGAAATGAAATGAAGGCTGGTGGTTAAAGGAAAGAAAAACCACAGACCCGCCTGCCAGCGGGCAGGTTTGTACGGAAAAATA
>WFQV01000487.1 GCA_015486905.1 Melioribacteraceae bacterium
ACACAATGCCCGTTTTGTTTTCCTTAATGTTTATGGGATTCCCTGCAGGTTTGAACCTTTACTACCTTATGTTCAACATACTTTCCATTATTCAGCAATATTACATTAATCACATGAAAACAAAGGCGGGTGAACTTACACCGGTAAAGAATCCGAAGAAAACCGGTTTTATGCAAAGAATGATGCAAGCGGCTGAACAGCAGTCAAAAGCGCAGAAGCAAAGCGGAAAATCTTCAAAAAGAAAAAGAAGATGATTTCTTTTCACAAATAAAAATTTGAAATGCTCTCTACTTTGCGGAAAATATTTCTTCTGGTTTTGCTTTTCCGTTTTACGGTGTCGGCTCAGGACACCACTGTTGTCAAATTAGATTTGAACGCAAAAAAAAATCCTTTCGGACTTTCCGTGAAAGTCCCTTCGGCTTTACCCAAGATAGGTATTGCACTTAGCGGCGGAGGTGCCCGCGGATTAGCACAATTGGGAGCTTTAGCCGCCTTTGAACAATCCGGCTTGCCGGTTTACTCGATAGCAGGAACAAGCATGGGAAGCATTATCGGCGGGCTTTATTCAGCCGGGTATTCTATTGAAGACTTAAAAAAAATAATGTTTGCCACGGATTGGAATAGATTTACGAAGCCGAAGGAAGTTCAACGAAGAGAACTTTATTTGGAACAGAAACTCACGGAAGACCGTTCAATCATTTCATTCAGATTAAAGGGCTTGAAGCCTGTCATTCCTACAAGCATTAATACCGGTCAGAGCATATCGAATTTTTTAAACTCACTTGTGTTTAACGCACCTTTGCATTCGCTTGATTTCTCGGATTTCCCCGTCAAGTTCGAAGCCGTGGCAACCAATCTTGTGACGGGGAAAAAAGTGTTGCTTAGGAAAGGTTCGTTAACGAAAGCAATGCGTGCAAGCTCAAGCGTTTCCTTCTTATTGCCTCCGGTTAAAGCTGATTCCCTTTTGCTCGTTGACGGCGGACTCGTGGAAAACCTACCCGTAGAATCCGCCGTTAAAAGCGGAGCGGACATTGTTGTGGCAGTAAATACTATTAGCAAACTTCGCAGAAAAGGAGATTTAAAATATCCCTGGCAAATTGCCGACCAGATAGTAAGCATTCCAATGGAGATTTTGACACGTTACGAAAAGGAAAAAGCAGACTTCGTGGTAGAGCCACATTTGGGAACAAGGTCTAATACGGATTTCTCAAATCCGCGAAAGCTGTTCGAAGAAGGCTTTCGGGCAGCGGAGAAAATCATTCCACGCTTAAAAGAAAAGTTCTTTAAAACATTTAAGGAAAAATTAGGTTCGGATTCCACCGTTAAAAATCTTGTTCTTCCGGAACATCCTAATAAATTCGAAAAGAAAGTTTACAAGAACATCGAGCCGGCGCCGGATACCACGATTGCCGATGTTTTAATTGCTCTTTACAAAAGTTGCGATTTAAACGAATGTAAGAATTTTTCGGTAAAAGTTATTCGTTCCAATCGGAAAAACATTTTGCATTTAAATCTAAAATTAAATCCCCTCATTAAGAAAATCTCGGTCTCGGGCACAGATGCAAACAATTACACAGCAGTTTACAAAATTTTAAGGCAGCTCGAAGGCGAACATTTTTCAACCGAAAAAGTTTTTAATTCTCTCCTAAAAGTTTTGAGGTTTTACAGAAGAAAAGGGCTTTCCCTTGCAGATGTCGAGAGCGTTAAATTCCAACAAGGGTTGCTGAGCTTAAAGCTGAACGAAGGGACGCTCGACTCTATTCAAATAAAAGGCAATAAGCACACCAAACTCGATGTAATCACAAGGGAAATTCCTATCAAGGTGGGGAAACCGTTTAATATTAACTTCCTTAAAGAAGGATTACGAAATCTGCAGGCGACAAATCTTTTTAACGAAGTGGAGGCGGAACTTAAATTCGTTAAAAACAAACGGATTATTGTGTTCAACCTAAGAGAAAAAATACCCGGTGTTTTAAGATTCGGTTTAAGAATAGACAACGAAAACTATACTCAATTGTTAATGGACTTGCGCAACGAAAATTTATTCGGTACCGGCACGCAAGTAGGATTAATTTTTACAATGGGCAGCCGCAGAAGGGGATTAACATTGGAGCACAAAGCAAACAGAATTTTTAATACTTACTTTAC
>WFQV01000488.1 GCA_015486905.1 Melioribacteraceae bacterium
GCGTAACGGAATTGCTGAAAAAGGCAAAACGACTTACTTTACCGAAAGCCGCAACGATTCAGCAAGATTTAATTTCCGTAAAAGCCTTACGCTGGAAAAGTCTGCTTGCGAAAGGAGCAAAAATATTAGGAGAAAACGAACTTGCCGACTCCGTAAATAATTGGAATGCTGAAATGAGTGTTAAAAGCATGCCTGCTGGTGTCTTCACGGCTTGGTGGTATTATTTGGTTGAAGATATTTTCCAAGACGACTTGGGCAAAGATTGGCCCATCGGCAGATTCATCGCCGAAGAAGTGTTAACGGACACGGTCTCTTCTATTATCGACAATAAATTTACTAAGAACCGCAAGGAAACAATTGGAGAGATTTCCGCCGACGCACTTGACAGCGTGTTAATAAAATTTGGCAAACCCCGCTTGGGAGATATTAACGTTCACAAATTAATTCATCCTCTCGGTACGGTTGGATTGCTTAACGATTGGCTGGATTTTAACCGTGGACCTTATCCTATAGGCGGAGATAACTCCACCATTGCCGCTGATTTTAATGCATTTAATCCGAAAGAAAAAGAATTTGAAGCGGTTATTGGTCCGAGCATGAGATTTTTACTGGACTGGGCTAAGCCTGACAGCTTTTTGATTATTGTAAATTTAGGAGAATCGGGAAATCCGTTTAGCCAACATTATGACGATTTTCTAAAGCTAATGCAAAAAGGTAAGTATTGGACGGTCCCCTTTTCAAAAGAAGCTGTTGAAAAGAAAACCGTTTCGAAGTTTATCTTAAAATAATGGCGATTAAATAATGCTTTTATTAGAAATTTTTATTAAATTAAATTTAAATTTAAATAATCTCGTTAATTTATTAGATATTAAGAAATTATACAATACTTTGATAATTCTTAAAATATGAAAAAACTTAAAATACTTTTTGCGGCAGGGTTACTTTTATTTACATTTGGGAAAAATCCTTTTTACGCTCAGGAAAATGCCGACGCATTAAAACAAGCCGCTCTTTCTCACATGAAAGCAGGGAGATACGGTGAAGCTATTAATTTGCTTAATAAATACATCTCAGCCCGTCCGAGAATTGCAGAGGGTTACAACCTGCGCGGACTCTGTTACGAAGCTCGTTCACAATACAAAAACGCTGTTATTGATTACAGGCGTGCAAGAAAATTAGAGCCCAAAAATCAAGAGGTGTTGAAAAATCTTGCGAGAGTTACGGCAGTTTGGTACAAGATTCTTAAGAAAAACATTGTCGGTTACAAAAGAGACATTAAAATAAACCCGGGAAATCCTTACAGCTATTTGCAAATTGGCAAGGCTTACCGCTGGATGGAGGAGTGGGAGTTAGCTGAAGAATGGTACGATAAATATTTAAAATTAAACCCTAACGCCTCACCCGATGAAATTATTCGCTATAGCGAAATCCTTGCAGCTAATAAACATATTAAAAAAGGACAGATAATTTTAAAGAAGTGGGTTGACAAGTATCCTTCCGATTGGAGGCTTTGGAGCCGATACGGTTATTTTAGTCTTTGGCTTGGGAAATACAAAATAGCAAAAAAAGCGTTCGAGCGTGCCCTTAGTTTTAAGCCTTTCTTCCAGGAAGCAAGGGATGGGCTGGACATTGCCAACAAACATGCTTACGTAACGGAATTGGGACCTACTAATGTGAAGGAATATCCTATTGACAGATATTACCGAATTTTACGTAAAAACCCTAATAACGATGAAGTAAGATTTAAACTTGTCGATGAACTAATTAAAGCAAAGCGGATTGAGGAAGCTTACCAACAACTGCTTATCTTAGGCACAAAATACGAAAATGACCCCCGCTACAAAAAGAAGTGGAACTACGTTGTAAATTACAGAAATAAAGTTTACTCAGAAAAAATCACTACTTTCAAAGCTAAATTTGATAAAAATCCCAAGGATAAAAAAGCCGCTTACAACCTTGCCAAATATTACACTTACAAAGAACAGTACGATTCGGCCGTGGCGGTTTACGAACATTATTTAAATGAAGTACCGGATGAAAAAGACCCACAGTTTTTGTTTGACTATGCCCGCGCCGCTTCCTGGAACAGAGAGTTTGATAAGGCAATTAAAATAATGGATAAACTTTTGGAAGAATATCCTGATAATCTTGATTATCAGCTCTTCCGTGCTCAGCTCTCTATCTGGACAAATCAAACTTTGGACGTTGCAAACAAATACCTAACAAATGTTCTGAAAAAAAGACCGGATAATGTTGATGCCTTAATTGCTATGGGCTCGTATTTGTTGATTAAAAGGGATTTTGACGGGGCAAAGAAAATGGCGGACAGAGCGGAAAAAATAAATGCTTCGGACCCCGAGATTGAAAAACTTCGCTCCAATATCGAATTTCAGGAAATGCGCGCGAAGGAAGAAAAACTTTACGAAATATTGGAGCAAGGCAGACAGCTTGCAATGAAAGATAGCTGCGAAGAGGCTCTGCCGTATTACCGGGAATATTTGTCCAAAGCCGAACCGAACGATTTAATCCTTAAGGAATACGGCGATGTGGAATTTTGTGCCAAGGATTATGAAGGAGCTAAGGAATCTTACGAGAAAGTCCTTTCCCACGGCTATATGTACGAAGCCGCTTTGCAGCATGCTAAACTTACTTATGAAATGGGGGATTCTATCGAGGCACTTAAAGAATTTAAAGAATTAACTAAGCGTGAACCGGACGAATTCGACCCGATACTTTATCTCGCTGACACTTACGCTAAAGTTGACAAACCAGATTCCGCACGGATGATTTACAATACGTTGCTTAACAAATGGGATTTGGATTCAACCGAAGTTTCAATGGTTAAGATGAGGTTGGGCTGGCTGCCTGTTACAGGGCTGGAAGGATTCCTTGAAACTTTCCCGAGTAGTATCGGATTTTCCCCTGCCGCTTCTTATTACGGAGATAATCTCGGCTTTAGATTCTACCGTGCCGGTGGTAGGCTCGATATGGGACTCATATCTTATTTTTCAGTCGGAGTTTCTTTTACCAAAACTTTCGTAATGCAAACGGACGTTAATCACAATATTTTAAATAGGCGGGATTTTACTTCATTTAAAGGGCATCTTTTTGTTAATGTTCATAACATTTTCTCTGCCGGTGTGGGCTACGGCTCGAATAATTCCGGTTTTAATAACGTGGGAACCGAATTAGAGGCTTTTGCTCGTTACGAAAAGAAAGATACTTTCTCGGTCGTTACAAATTACACAAAATCCGATGCCGATTTAATTCTTTATTCACCTAACCTAATAGATGTTCGCTTGATGGCGTCCCTTTTGCACATTGGAGGTTATTACAGGTTCAAATCCACTCTTACGTTTTCCGGATATTACAATTACATTAATGTCTCAGACGGCAATGCCGGAAATAACATCCAATTGCGTGTGGGAAAGGAATTTTACCCCGACTTAATGTTGGGTTACGAGTACTATTACGCAAACTTTAGATTTGAAGACCCTCATTACTATACTCCTATTGCCTTTGTGTCCCATAGTTTGTGGGGAGAATATTTTGTTATTAAAAATGATAAGATGAAGCTTAAAACCAGCGCTAAGGTCGGTTACGTGCCTTCTAATAAATTTATTCTGCTCGAAGCAAAAGCCGAATTTAGTTACAAAATAACGAAAAAATTGTCTATTGCCGCGGCTGTTTCAATGGGCAGCACAACCCGCGAAAACGAAAGTTACAAATATAATGCCGCAGAGTTCTCAGCGTATTGGTCAATTTATTAACATTTAATTTTAAAAATGATTGAAATAAACATTACAACAAAAGAAGCGGTAATGTATTTGACCGCAAGGATTTCCGAGGAGAGGCGTTTGCGCGCCAAAGCAGGCTTGATTCCCTCGGATACAAAACTTACTCAATTAACCTACAATGAAATTTTACCTCTTGCCGAAGCTGCCGCTTTTGACCTCGTTTTTTTACTTCCTACGGATGTGTTCGTTGAGGAGAGCAATCTAACCGAAATAATTACCAAGGCATTTAACGAATTGACTAAAATATACGGACACAAAGAATTCCTCTCTTTTTCAGTTGAAAATGCAAACAACCTTATTAAACCGATTAAGAAAATTATTGCGGAATCAAAATTCGAAGATAATTACAAACGGAATTAAATGCGTACGGATGTTCGTTTAATGAATTGACTGTTCTTTAATTATTTGTGCTATTTTTTAATTAAATTACTTTTTGAAGATGAATACTTTTGATTACGATTTTATTGTTATCGGCAGCGGCTTCGGCGGTTCGGTCTCGGCTCTCAGACTTGCGGAAAAGGGGTACAAGGTTTTGGTAATTGAAAAAGGCAAGCGCTTTTCTTCGAATGATTTCGCAAAGACAAATTGGAATTTAAAACGGTGGCTTTGGCTTCCGCTGCTTAGGTTTTGGGGTATATTTAAAATTACATTCTTTAAGCACGTTGCCATCCTGTCCGGTGTGGGTGTTGGCGGAGGCTCTCTCGTTTATGCCAACACGCTCCCCATTCCAAAGGATGATTTTTTTAGCAATCCCTCATGGTCTCACTTGACGGACTGGAAAACCGAACTGATGCCTTTCTACGAAACATCAGAGAAAATGTTAGGCGCAGTAAAAAATCCCAGATTTGACTTGGGCGATAAAATACTTCAATCGATTGCACGGGATTTTAATAAAGAAGAAGAATTCGAAACTACAAAGGTTGCCGTCTATTTCGGCGAGCCGGGTAAAACCGTACCGGATCCCTATTTCGGCGGCGAGGGACCGGATAGAACAGGATGCAACTTTTGCGGAGCTTGCATGGTAGGATGCCGTTACAACTCGAAGAATACATTGGACAAAAATTACTTGTATTTTGCAGAAAAGTTGGGGGCTAAAATTCTTGCCGAGAAAGAAGTTATTTCCGTTATTCCGCTTGATAAAGCTAACGGTAGTTCGGGTTACGAAGTTGTGTGGAAAGAATCCACTAAAATATTCCCTCGGAAAGGAAGCATTAGAACAAAAGGCGTTGTTTTTGCCGGGGGTGTGCTTGGTACTTTACCTTTACTGTTAAAATTAAAAGAGACAACCCTTCCGAATCTTTCCGACAAATTGGGGAAAAATGTCAGAACAAATTCCGAAAGTCTTTTGGGTGTTACCGCACCGGGGAAAGACAAAGTTTTTTCGGAAGGAGTGGCTATCAGTTCCATCTTCCACGTTGACGAGCACAGCCACGTAGAACCGGTACGTTATCCTTCAGGCTCGGGCTTTTGGCGGCTTTTGGTTTATCCATTAGTGGAAGGCAACAACGTTTTCGTCCGTTTGGCGAAAACATTATTTAAAATGATTCGCCATCCGGTTCAAAGCAGTAAACTTTATTTGGTAAAAGATTGGGCGAAACACACTCAAATACTGCTCTTTATGCAGACAATTGATTCAACGTTGTCTTTTAAAAAAGGTAAAATTAGAAAAATGAAAACGAGTCTTTCCACAGGCAAAGCACCAACTGCATTTATGCCCGAAGCAAGAGACTTGGCAAGGAGATTTGCAGAAAAAGCTGACGGTACGCCGGGCGCACTTCTGACCGAGACACTGCTTGGTATTCCTACAACCGCTCATATTTTGGGAGGCTGCGTAATGGGTAAGGATGCCGGAGAGGGTGTAATAGATAAAAATAATCGCATTTTTAATTACGAAAATATGTTTATTTGTGACGGTTCAATGATTTCCGCAAATCCAGGAGTTAATCCTTCACTTACAATTACTGCTCTTACCGAAAGGGCAATGAGTAAAATCTCACCTAAGGCGGATAAGGTGTCAGCGGCCGAGCGCTAATCGTTAATAAATTATTCAGCTATTGCAAATTCGCGCGGCTATCGAACAACACCCCATCTCAATCCATTCAAAATTCAACATTCAAAATTCAAAATTTAACATTCATCCAACCATCCAACTTGTCACGCAGTAGTCCCACAAATGCGGGATGCATAACGCAGAATGCAGGACGAAGGCGGACCGTCCATTCATCCAAAAAACCAAAAATTAGTTTCTGTTCACTTGACAAAAAATAAAAAATTTAATAAATTAATTTCGTTAAACAGAGTTTATTATTGGGCAAAACATCTTTAAAATATTTTCAAACAAAAATCTCACTGATGAGGGTGAAGAATTGTTTCCTTATTTCTTCTTCCGGTTTATTTCACATTTGTCAATTTAGAAATAGATGATAAGAAATAGTTAGATATTGAAATACATTATTAACTAGAAATATTTTGATTTCGTTAGATGTATGATTGACAAAGAATACAATACTAAAATATTCGGATATATAACAAACAGTAAGCGACAAATTGTTGTGGCATAAAGTTATTCACTAATTCTTAAATTAACAAAGGAGTAGTTATGAAACGGTTTTACAAAATCGGTTTCCTTTTCGCTTTTATCTTAGTTTTATCCTTGATGTTTAGTAGTTGTGCTACTATATTTAAAGGTTCTACAGATGGAGTAAATTTTTCATCTGATCCAAATGGTGCAAAAGTTTATGTTAACGGAGATTTAATGGGTACTACACCATTTGCGTTGGAACTAAAATCAAATAAAACTTATACCATTCAATTTAAAAAGGATGGGTTTCAAACGAAAAGTGTTGTCCTAAATAATTCAGTTGGCGGTGGTTGGATTGTTCTTGATGTTCTTGGCGGATTATTACCGGTTGTAATTGATGCGGCGACTGGAAATTGGTACGAATTAGATCAAGATCACGTCAATGCTGTTTTGGAACAACAACAAAAATAGAATGATATTTTATTGACTTTTTTCAAGGAATAGCTTATAACTTTATATTTTAGCAAAAAGCCGAATATTTCGGTAAAGCTAAAAATAACCATTTTTTAAATTTTAAAATATTTAGGGCTTTATCTTTTGCTAAATTTGCATAATGCTAACAACCGTAATATGTAAAACTTGTTTGTAATTTTATATATTTGTAGTATCAAATGAAAAAGAGTCATTCATATTAGTGTGTTTTTTAATTTTTATTAAATTTATTTTATGTTCATTTTGATATGATAAGTCATTTGTTTTTTTTAAAGCGTGCAACCAGATTTTCCACTATACCGCGAAAACTGTGTGGGTTTTGTGGTGTTTTTAAATTTTCTGTGTCCTTTCTGAATTTTAATTTAACAGTATTGCAGTAAGATAAATTTTAAATAATTTTTTGGCGGTTGCTTTTTATACAATATTTTAGTGTGAGGTGGACGGGTGAAAAGCAACGCCGTTAGGCGGATAAATATTGCTATAAAAGTTTTTAAGGTGAAAAATAAAGGAGTTTATAATGAAAAAAGTTTTGTTTCTTTTTTTATATTTATCTATTACTCAGTATTTGCACAATCTCCAATAATTAAAGGAGTTTATTCCATTGGTGGTTAAATATCGTATTCTCATACTTCATATAATATAACGTTTTAAATGATTAATTTCGAAGCCCCGTAAAAAAGCAGTAGGGAGAGATAATCCTGCGTTGAGCCCCGACTTCCAACTAAAAAAGAGCTAAAATATTGAAAATAAAGGATATAAGTTTTTCCTAAGGCACTACATTTTTTCTTATTGTGGAATATTTACAGAAAGTATTATTTGATTTGAGGCTGTCTCAAATATTTTGTAAATGGGAAATATCATCTTTTATGATTTTTACTTAAAGTTGTAGTGACAACTTTCGCAAATTTTTTCTCCCTCTCTCATTTTTTTCAATAACTTACGGTACAAGTTTAAATTATGTGGCAATAAACATTTACAAAAATTTCAGAATAAAATATTTAACGTATATTTATTAGAAGTAGATTTGGGGAGGTAAAAATGGCATTAAAAAATTTGCGTAAAAAAAATTCGAGTGAAGATGCGTTAAGAAAAAAATTTTGTCTGAGCCCCGCTCGTAGGGGCGAGTTAATTTTTTTTTCAGCATCACAGCGAGAATTTTAGCAAATTTTCTACAGCCTTTCGTAGCGTAGCGAAGACCCCGCCATAGTTTTAACGAAGGCGTTGGATTTTTCCCCTGCCTACCGTATGCCTGACGGCAGGGTAGGCAGGTTTGGTTCGTTTCTTTTGTATCAAGACAAAAGAAATGAACAATCTTTGGCACGGGAAAATAAATTAGAAACCCATATCTGATTAACTCCTCTCAGAGTTTTGTCACGATTTTTGACAATACCCAAACGGTGAAAGCCAAAAATCGCGCCAAAACAATTTTGTTTTTTTTCTTACCAACCAAGAGCCGAAGCTCGGAGTTAATGATATGTCACTTATGTGGAGCTTTGTTAAAATTA
>WFQV01000489.1 GCA_015486905.1 Melioribacteraceae bacterium
CATCTCACGAATAAAGTCGTGAGTTAATGCCAACTTTTGATTTTTTGCATTTTGCTTCTCAAATCTCGGTTCATTTATCCAACCATCCAACCATGCAATCAATCTGCTTCTCAAGCATTCATCATTCATATCGCGGCAAGCCGCAATTATGAATGATGAATTATGAATTAAAAACTTTACAGCAAAAATTTCTTGACAAAAAAAACACGTGTCCCGCTCCTTTGGCGGGAAGGATTTAAACCTTATTACTATTACATCATTTTCCCTCTGCGTTAGAAATCTTTGCGGTCTTTGCGTGGCACCATATTTCTTAACTTTTTCCACGCAGAGAACGCAGAGAATTTCCCTTTCACGGCAAGCCGCAATTATGAATGATGAATGCTTGAGAAGCAGATTGATTGCATGGTTGGATGGTTGGATAAATGAACCGAGATTTGAGAAGCAAAATGCAAAAAATCAAAAGTTGGCATTAACTCACGACTTTATTCGTGAGATGAACAAATAATAGAAATGAAAGTTAGCTTGATTACCTTTTTACAAACATTCTCTAAATTCGCGTAATTAGCGGTAAAAAAAACAGATGAAAATGGGGCAAAGCGGGAGTTACCTAAAGAAAAGTTGGAACTGCGCAGCGGCCAAATATTCCCCTTTGTACTGCTTGCCAAGGGTCAACATCACTTTCGTTTTTTGACCGTTAAGCAATCGGCTGTAATTTAAATATGCCCAAGGTTCGTCGTTTGTAATAGAATTGATATCAGAATATTTTTCAAACGAAACTGCTAATTGATTAACCTTGGAAAACGTACCGCTCACTATTGCGTAATATCCTCTTGCTTTCTGAGAGTTGAAATGTGCTTCAATGTATTCCGATTGAAAAGTAAAAACAGACACTTTTACTCTTACGCTCAAGTCGAAACGGAAGTCTTTTCCCGAAAAGTTTGCCACACCGGCGCCGAATATCATCGGGTAGGTTTCTTTCTTCACGTAATGGTACAATGTTGCTCCGCCCAATGAGAGAGATGCTTTATTGAATAATTGGAAATTAAAATCCAGCCTTGCAGTGTAAAGAAAATTATTTGTGTGATGTTTGTTGTTTGCTCCGCTGCCGTTGAAAACCCCGGCGTTTATTTCAAAATATTTCAAGCCTTTAAATCCCAACAGTGCGCCGATATCTCGCGCCCCCGTCCTGGTATCGGGAATCAAATTGTTAATAACCGATGCTCTTTCCAACACAGGTATTGCCCAATCGGACTGAGCTCTTTGCAAACTGAACATCGGAACTTGCCGCCCTATTCTCAAAAGAATGTTGTTCGACTCAAAGTTTACGTAAGCATCCAGGAGATTGAACGAGCCAATGCCTTTTAAGTCGAAGATACCCATAACTTTGTAAGAAATTTTGCTCGACTTTGGCGCAGTCCCTTTAATCCAAAGTTTTGTCCTCCGAACCCAGAACCCGCTTTCGTCACCATTATTTGTGTAGAATCTAAACTGTGCATAACCGTTAAATTCAAACGGTTTGTTTTGTGATTTCACATTACCGGTAAAAACGAAAAAAGCAAGGATAAAAATTGAAATTATTTTTCTCATTTATTTCTCCAAAGTTGTTAAAGTAATACACCGAGTAACATTTTAATAGCAATGGCGAAAAGAACAAGCGCGTAAAGAGCTTTAACGTATTTAGGTTTCGCCTTTGCACTCATAAAACTGCCACCCAATTGCGAACCGATTATTACCGCAATTACGACAATTATCGTAAGCGTCCAATTGAAATGCCCCTGTGCCATATGTCCCAAATAGCCGGAAATAGAAGAGAAAGTAACCACGAAGGCAGTTGTGGCGGCGGCCTGTTTCGTTTTGTATCCCATCCACATTAAAATTGGTGCGATAATAAATCCGCCACCCAAGCCTAACATTCCGCCGATAAATCCTGCAAAAGCTCCCACACCCACGCCGATTAACGAGCGTTTTTTGAGAGACATCATTTCCTCCGGCTCGGGATTCTTTGCAAAAAAGACCATTCTAACGGCTGCAGCCAGGACTGCAATGGCAAATAAAAGCAAAAGCAATTTTACAGGCACATATTGTGCCGTGTAAGCACCGATAGGTGCGAAGACCAATGCCGCGAGCGCCATCGCCATCCCGCCTTTCCAGTCAACTAATTTTTTCCGCGTGTATGGAATTAAAGCAAGTAATGTGTTTAATCCGTTCAATAAAAGTCCCAAAGGTATTGCAACTTCTTTTACATTAAAGCCCGCCCACTTTAGCACCGGAACGTAAATCATTCCTCCGCCAAGACCCAGCATTGCGAAAATGAATGAAGCTAATAATATTATTATTGCAACTATAGTGTAAAGCATTTTTAAATTCCTTTATTTAATTGATTGGCATTAGAATGGGGCTTTGACCACCGTAACCAAACTCTTAATTTTACACTTACTCTGTTTTATTC
>WFQV01000490.1 GCA_015486905.1 Melioribacteraceae bacterium
CGGTTCTCTTTTTCGTCTATTAAGTCAAAGTCCGGATGCGCTATTTGAAGATGTCCGTATCTTGTAATTACCGGCTTACCGCTAACAGCGTAAGTTTCCCCTTGGTTGAACAAATCTTTAAAATATTTTATTCCGGCAAACCAGATACATTCGAACGTTTCGTTTCCGCTTGTCAAAAGGGCTTTCATTATTTGGCGTTGTCCGTAACGTATTATCTCCTTATCGTAAACTATGCCCATTAATGTAACTTCACCTTCGTAACCGTTCCTTAAGAAGTCCATTATTTGGGGTACGGTGAGAATGTTGGAGCGGTCTAAATATTTGGAAGGAAAGTAAAAGAGTAAATCCTCAACGGAGTTGAGCCCCGCATTGGAAAAAGCGCTTGCCCGCTTTGGCCCAACGGACTTAACGTATTGCAATGAGATATTAGAAAGTTTACTCATTTCGGTTTTTCTTTCCGACAAGGAAGATTATTTCCTTAAAGCTCTATTTAGTTCTCCGAGTAAATTTTTAGCATCGATGTAATTCGGATTTATTGAAAGCGCCTTGACCGTAAGCTCTTTTGCAGTTCTGTAATCTTTCTTCATTACGTAGGCTCCTGCAAGATTGTAAAGCACTTGGGGGTCGTCGTCATTGTACTTTAAACTTTCGTTAAGGTCAACGATAGCTTCTTTCCAATTTTTGTGAGAGAGTGCAATAATTCCCATCCATTTGGTATTGTAAGCGTTCGGTGCAATTTCGTGGTATTTTTTGAAATAGCGGTAGGAATCATCGTAACGATGATGCTCCAACAAAACTTTCGTAACCATAGGATAGTAGCTTTTGATTATCGGATATTGTGTGATTAAAATGTCCATGTATTTAAGGAATTTATTAACTTCACCTTTTGCCAAGTAATAGTCAGCCAGAATCCTATGTGCTTTTTCCCAAGTGAACTCGTTCATTAAAAAATCGAACGCTACTGAATCCACAATGTCTTTCGGTCGGATTAAAATACTCAGCGGCTTTTTATCTTTTGGGTTGATGTAAGGGTAATCGTTTTTCAATAGCTTTATTCTGTACTTTGCAATTACTGAATCCAGTTTCGAAAATTTAAAATATTTCACCGTAAATAAATGCCTCGCTTTTAAGGGGTATTTAATCATCAATCCATGCGGGTGGATTTTCATTCCGAGCAAGGCTCTTGCAAAGGCGTCGCCCATTAATTGGTAACCGTGTAATGTAGGGTGGAGGTGATCGGTAATTAAATTATTGCCAACTATGCCGTGCGGACTGTTTGCGGCGAAAAGGGAATCGAATGAAATTAACTTCGCTCCGTATTTCTTCGAAAGTTTTCGAATTACATTATTAAAAACTTCCGGTGCGCGGAAGCGCAGCATGTCCAAATCCTTAGCGTATTTAAAAAGCGAGTCTGCTTTATTGTAGCTCCCCGCGTCGTATTCTTTGAGGGCATTGCCGTAAATTTCATTTGCCGAGGGCAAGTCACCCACTTTCTTGGAAACAAAAGGTTTTTGGTCCTTGTAATTGCTGACTAATGTGCCAATTACAACAGGGACTTTTGCCTCGTGGATTTCTTCCAAAATATCGGATAGGTTTCCTTCGAACTGTTCAACTCCCGCATTAAATGTTTGAGAGTTCAACGGAATGAATTTGTTCTTTGCCATGCGGGACATCAGGGTTCCGTGACTTAAATTGGATTTGCCGGAAGAAAAAATTTTGCCGATGGCGTTGATTACATCCGAGAGCAATTCGAAAGTTTTAAACTTTTTTAAATAGAGAAGTAGATTCACAACAGTTCTCGATTTACCTAACGATTCCATCGAGCCAACACCGAGTGCACCGTAAAACTCATTGTGCCCGGCGTAAATTAAAATAGCGTCGGGCTTTTGCTCAAGCACACCCGGTAACAAATCTCTAATTGTGTAAGTATTAACAGCGGTCATTGCAATGTTTATTATTTCTATTTTCGTCTGCGGGTAAATCATTTCATAACGCTGCTGAAGGTAGCGGGAGAAGGAACCGAGAGGCATATACGGATAACCGGCGGCGGAACTTCCGCCCAGTACAAATACACGGAACGCCCCTTTTTTCTTCTTTTTGTCGAAAACATCCTGAATGGAATAAGGCAGACTTTTAACCACATTGAAATAACGCTTTGCAATGTTCGGATTTAATATCAGCTCGTCTTTGGTAATCGGCACCCACTCACGATTGTCGTAGCCGTAGTTAAAAATACGTAGTGAAAGTTCAAGCAGTACAAAAAACAGAACGGGAATTAAAACTGCAACGATGTAAAACCAAAACTTAGTTTGTGTCTTTTTCATCTTCTCTATTAAATTGTTAAAAAAGGAACGAACAAATTTACAAATAATAAAAGAAAATAATAGAACCTGTTTCTACAGGGACACACCCCGGCCTTAACAGGTTTTTCGGAAAAATTTGTTTTAGGAAGAAGTGGTGCGGAATAGGTTAAATCTCGTTGCCCGTTTTTGCTTTGAAGGTCTTTTCAATGGCTTTGAGTAAGGCGTCGTTCATAATGGGCTTGGTGAGGAATTCATCCGCTCCGGCGGCAAAGGCATTTTCTTTGTCCCTTTGAAAAGCATGTGCCGTTAACACAACAACCGGTATGTCTTTCCTTTTGGGGTCTTTTCGTATTTCTCTTATTAATTCAAGTCCGTCTTTATTGCCTTTAAGTGAAATGTCCATTAAAATAATATCGTAATCGCCTTCGTTTATTTTTTGGTAGAAAGTTGTTTCCGAATCGCATACATCTGTTTGAAAAGTCCTTGACAAAAAAATGTTCAGGAACTTCTGGTTCTCAAAATCATCTTCGACTATTAAAATTTTGTATTTTTTGGCTTCGTCCATTTCCTATCTTAAAATTATTTAATAACTCTTACTAAAATTCGTTACATTTTAACCTAAAAATAATAATTATTTATCAAACATTAAACAATAAATTCCAAAATGAAGAAAATAATATCGGTCTTATTTTTGGTTTTTGTATTTCTAAGCATTAACGGTTGCAAATGCCGAGCTTACTTGGAAAAAGAAAAGCCAAGGACCGATGTGCCGGAATTTATTATTAAGAAAGCCGATAAGTTTGTAATGTCGAAAACGGGCGAGAAATTTTTCAGAAAGAACATCAGTTTCGATTTTTTTAAAAGCCGGAAAATCAAAGAAGGATATTTCATACGTTACAATTATGTCCGTACGGAATATCCGTTTGTGCATGAGCCGGTCTATTTCACCGTTGATTCTACCGGCAAACCGTTGGAAAAGTTCGGCATTGTAGGTATCCCGGATTGTCTGCACGAACCGCAGGATTGTAATTATAAAATCGATAAAACCATGGCAAAAGAAATTGCTCAAAAAGAAAACCTCGCAAGGGGAATAAAAAAATGGAGCGTTTCCTTCAGATGGGAGAATGAATTTAACCGTTACATCTGGCATATCATTTCGACAACCAAAGAAACCGGCACGGGGAAACATTACAAAGCAGAAGGAGAAGAAATAATGATTAACCCCTTCGACGGTTCAGTGCTAAAAAAGGGGAAATGGTACATCCGGTGATTTCTTAACTTAATTTATTACCAAACAAAGATAAAACATTTATGACTATGTTTAAGACATACAAGGGAATTATTATGAACCTGCGTAACGAGAAAATTGATTGCATGATTGTATGGTTGGATGAATGGTTTGTTGGATGATTGGATATCCGCCTTCTCCCGACAAGTCGGGATTTGGCGCGACAGGTTGGATGGTTGGATATTAGATAGGAGTGAACAGAGAATATTAAATGATGAATTATGAATGTTGAATTAAATGATCCGTGAAAATCTCGTTGTAATCCGTGTCATCCGTGTTCTATCCAATCAGTGTCCTATCAATCGTTAATCGCAATACGCGAGAGGCAAGAGGTAAGAAGTCTGAAGCCATTCGAGTACTCGTCAATCATCATTCGATTGTTCTTGGTTTAGAAGTTTATAGGTTCAATGGGACAAAGGGATGAGTGGATGAGTGGATGAGTGGATATCAGATAACAGCAAATTTTTACTTTTTAATTTTGACTTTCTAATTTTTAATTTTCCAATCAGCGGGAA
>WFQV01000491.1 GCA_015486905.1 Melioribacteraceae bacterium
AATGACAGCAAACCCAAACAGTACAGAAGGCAAATGGAAGATCACTTTCTAGCGAGTATCGAATGTGATAATTGACGTGAGAATAGTAACGAAAGCTAAAAACCGAATTTCAATGTGTCGCCCTTCATTTAATTAAAGTCGTAAATGTCCCCGTTCGGTATTCCCCTCCATTGTCGCTTCTTACTTGTGAAGGAATATACTGAAACCCTTTCCCTGGAATTGCGGGGGAATCATTAACAACCATAAATCTTTCTTTGGTTTTATTTGATATTAATTTCCTTTCCATGCCTCTTTTTTCCACTTCCCTTCTCTCTCTTTCTTCCAACATTCTTGCCGAATATGAAAATGTCTCTTTTATCTCCGAATGTTTTTTAACGTAAGCCACTTTTTGAGGAATGAAACGCATATTTCTGTTGTGCATTATTCCGGCTTTCGAATATTGTTTGTCATTCAAATGCATTTTTATTCTAATGCGGGATTGCTTTACGCGGTAAGAAATATACGAAACACTAAGCAAAGAAATAAAAATGACAAAACCAATTGCCACGCTGTACCAAACAACTTGCGATAAATTCATGTTTTTCTCCTTTAATGACCAATTATGAAATCAATATTTGTGCCATTAAAAACAACAAAAATCGGGTATTAATGAACGTGACTTAAAATACCCATGTGTCAAAATGGAAAAAAGTATTTTTTTGGAACAAATGCTTCAATTTATATGTTAAGACTGAGTTCGTTGAAATTAATTTAGAAACGTAAAATGTGACTTGACTCATATAAAATATGTTTTAAATTGTTTATATTATTTTATTGATTTTTTGATTATGGGCATTATCTAAACAAACAAAAAAACTAAAGAGGAAAAATGAAAGTTGATGTTTTGGACCGTAGCAAATACTTAAAAGGTCTCCTTGTCCTTTCCAAAAAAGATAATTATCTGTCACAAAAGGAAAGAGAAATATTAAAACAGGTTGGCAAAACCTTGGGATTCGAAAAAAGGTTTTTGGAGTCCGCTATTAACGATTTAATGGTGAATGAATATTTAACTGAAGAGCCACCGAAATTTTCCGACAAATATGTCGCCGAGAGCTTCATTAAAAACGGAATTTTGCTTGCTACAAGCGACCGTAAACTTGACAAGCAAGAAGCATCTTACCTCTGGAACGTTGCTTTGATTAATAATATTTCGAAAGATGAATTTTTAAAAATGCTTGCGGATTTCGGCAAATTTGAGGAAGACGAACAGTTGTTAAATGAAATAATCGGAGTTGAAAACGTAGCTTAACAACTAAAAATTCTTTCCTCAAAAGAGTGGCTTAAATTTAGTTCAATTATTGAACAACTGTTCCTATCCCAATAAATAAAACTATTTGCTGAATTCAGCAATATTTTCCGTGTTTTGTATCTCCCCTTCTTTGTACTTTATTGCTTTAATCGTCCTGCCTCTTCTGTCAAAGAAATAGAAATCACCATCTGGCAAATTATTTTTCCAAGTTTGCAGTTCTCTCAAAGTACCGTCAGCATCGTAATATTTCGCGGTGCCATCTTTCACTCCGAGATTGAAATTTTCCTCAGCTTCCACTTTGCCATCTTTGTAATAGCACAGAATTCTTCCGTCCAATTTTCCCCCTCTGTAAAACTTAACCGATTTCAACTCGCCGTTGTCATAATAGAAATAACAATAGCCCTCAAGTTTGCCGTTCAAATAATTTAGTTCTGCTGTTTTTATTCCCATCTTATTAAACAAAGTTTCAGAGCCGTCTTTTACGCCCATAGTAAATTCAGTTCTGCGTTTTTCTATTCCACCGTCGTAAAAATATGTGCAGACACTGTCCGGCACATCGTTGTAATAATTCAATACCGCTTTCACATAACCGCTTTTGTAATATTCGATGTTAATGCCGTTTTTTTTGCCTTCCTTAAAATGAAGGTGAGTGGAAATAGTCCCTTCATCGAAATAATTATTAAAACTCTCTTCCACTTTCTCGAAGTGACCGGCAACGTCGTATCGAACTCTTTTTACTATCTGTCCGTCATTGTAAGTATCGATTACTTTTATCGAGCCATCCGGATAATAAAGATATGAAATGCCGTCCAGTTTGTCGTGCTTGTAATGTGCTTCCAAAGCCAAGCCACCGAAGTCGTAATAAACTTTTGCCGTGCCTTCTAATAAATCATTAACGTAATTCCTTTCCACCTCGAGTTTGCCGTTTTCGTAAAATATTTTTGTGATTCCGTTCAGCTTCCCGTTTTTGTAAGCCCAAATTCCTTGAACCTTTCCACTCTTGTAATATACAGTAGTAAAGCCCCCCTCCAAATCGTTGTGGTACTCCGCTTCAGCCCAAAGTTCACCTGACTGGTAATACCATTTGGAAATTCCTTCCAACTTCCCGTGAACGTAGTTCCACTCCATACTTACATTTCCGTTGGGGAAGTACCAAGTTGAAACTCCTTCTTCCAGCCCGCCTACGAAATTCCAAACCTTCCACAATTTTCCATCTTCGTAATACTCTTTGTAAACACCATCCTTCTTATCGTTCAAATATTCGCCTACGGATTTTAACGATCCGTTTGGATAATATGTTTTCCTAATCTCTCTCTGTTGGGAGTAAATGGACACATTTGTCAAAACGAGCAATAATATTAAAAGCGTTTTTTTCATCCGATTATTTTTTAGCCGCTAATTACACAAATTTAGTCTTAAGTCTCAAGTCCTATGCCTCGCGTTAAAAAATCAGAAGGGGAATAATTAGTAACGAGTCTCAACCTTAGCCTTAACCTCAAGCTCAAAGCAAAAAAATCAGAACAATCATGCAACCATCCATCCATGCATTCATCCAACCATCCAATTAATTTATTCGTCACGCATTCATCATTCAACATTCATCATTCATAATTAATAATCATTCCCTTCTCGACAATTCGTTTTTCTTAATTAGTAATGAATGTTTCATTTCAATATGTTTAAAATACCTTTTCAAAGTTAAGAGGAATATAACAAGATACAAAATGAACGGCTAAAAAAATTTCAAGAGCAGAAACGGCTTAAAACTCTAACGACAATGGAACGTTCGTAGTGTCTTTTGGCTTTATTTTATTAAATTTGTTGAACAAAAATAAGAAATCAATTAGAATAAATTTTTTCTAATTATTAAAATTTAAAACTATGTTCGAGACAATCCGAAGAATTGATTTTTACGAAGCCGATGCCGCCGGAATTTTATTTTTTGCCAATGTTTACAAAATTGCACACTCGGCATACGAAGAATTTTTAGAGCACATTCTTCCCGAAAAGAATTTTTTCAACGACGAAAAAATTATCTTGCCCATCATTCATTCCGAAGCGGATTACCATAAAATAATTTTACCCGGCGAAAAAATCAAAGTATGTTTGACTGTAAAGCAAATACGCGAATCGGCATTTAGCTTGGAGTACGAAATTAAAAGCGAGGGAGACGAATTAAAAGTTAAGGTTACTACCGTCCACGTTGCGGTACAAAAAACAGATTTCAAAAAAACCTCTTTACCGCCCGTTTTACGAAACGTACTTTTAAAACATCTGCCCGGTTAGTAAATTGTTAGTAATAAAATTTCGGTTTAGTTCAAAAATATTTAAATTTAAGATAATAATAACAGCCAATTATTAAAGTTGAGCACTTACGAAAAAAAAATAAGAGAACTTGTACAAGACGAAGCTCTTGCGAACGAAATTTTATATGTCCTTAACAATGAAATAGCCGCGAGCGAAAGCAATTCCATATCCGCTTTTGCAGCAAGTAATTGCAATTTCTTTCTTAAAACCCAAACGTACAAAAATGACGGAAAGACCGAAATAACTTTCTCCGAATCGGGAAAGAACGTTACGGGTTACTCATCCGAGGAGTTAAACCAAATGCCCGCCGGATTTAATTCCTTGATTGTTAAGGAAGATATTTTAAAATTCAAGAAGTTTCAAACGGAATTAAAAGAGAATTCGGATAATAATTTTACAACCATTAATTACCGAATTAAAACCAAGGACGGAAAAGTAATTTGGTTAAGAGAAATTTTTTCACGGACGTTCGACAGCGCGGGCAAATTAAAAAAAGTTGAAAGCGCATTATTTAATATTACCGATTTTATTGAACTCGAAAGCAACCTTGTTAAACTTCAGGAACAATACAAACAAAAGAACGCTGCCAAGGATAGATTCATTTCCATTGTCTCTCATGATTTGCGTTCTCCCTTTACATCCCTGCTCGGTTTCTCTGAAATATTATTAAAAGAATCGGACTTACCGGAAGAAGAGAGAAGGGAATATCTGGAATATATTTACGATGCGGCAAAATCGGAATTGGAATTAATCAATGATTTGCTCGACTGGTCCCGACTTCAAACCGGCAAAATTAAAATACAATCGCAAAGGATTAATCTTAAATCAGCCGTAAGTTCGGCAATATCAATATTGACCGGCAATGCAATCCGCAAAGACGTTGAAATCAAAACCGATATTCCCGACAAATTATTTGTCCTTGCCGACGAGCGGCTTTTCCATGAATCGGTAAAAAATCTCATTGCCAATTCAATCAAGTTCACACCTCGAGGCAAAAAGATTTACGTAAGCGGGAACAAATTTAAAGAGGGCGTGATTGAGCTTGTAATTCGTGACGAAGGAATCGGAATTCCCGAGAAAGAACAGCACAAGATTTTCAGATTGGACGAAAAGTTTACACTCGACGGCACCGAGGGCGAGAAAGGCAGTGGTTTGGGTTTGGCTCTCGTAAAAGAGATAATTGACAAACACAACGGCAAGATTTGGTTTTATTCTAAAGAGAACGAAGGCACCGAATTTCATATTACTCTTCCGGAAGCAAAAAACAAAATTTTAATCGTTGAAGACGACACAGAAAGCAGAAGAATAATTAGAAGATTGGTGCTTAAATATTTAGCAGACAGCGATATTATTGAGGCATCGAACGGCTACGAGGCATTAACCCAAACAGAGCGGGAACTCCCTGCTCTTCTGATTACCGATCACGAAATGCCTCTGATGAACGGCAAACAATTGATTGAAGCTTTTCAGAAAAAAACCGCTAAGAACATTCCGGTTATTATAATTTCAGGTAAATTAGATCAGGAACTTAAAAAAGAATATACACAGATGGGCGTTGCCGAAATTCTCACCAAACCAATCGATCAAGATCTGTTGAACGAAACATTAAAAAGATTATTTTTAAAAAGCGAATAATTCTCCTTTAATAATTTTACAAATAAATTAAGGAGGCAATTATGCAGACTTACGTTTTACTCACCAAACTTTCCACCGAAACAGCACAAAAGATGAAAGACCGCTTGCAGTTGGGCAGAAATTGGCTCGACCAAGTAAAAGCCAAATGTCCCGAGGTTAAATTCATTGCTCATTACGCACTACTGGGCAAGTACGATTTCATGGATATTTATGAAGCTCCCAACGAAGAAACAGCAGCTAAGGTTTCGATGATTAGTCTTGCCAACGGTGCTTTTCAATCAGAAAGCCTTTTGGCAATTCCTTACAAAAGATTTGTCGAGCTGACACAAGAAATTTAGCAATATCTTCTAATCGATTTTAATCGAATGTCCCTTGACAAATATTTTGAAATGCTTTATGTTTCGACTTCAATTTTGTTCTAATTTAGCATTTACACTCCGCGTTAGCTCAACGGTAGAGCATTCGGCTGTTAACCGAAGGGCTGTAGGTTCGAATCCTACACGCGGAGCTAAAAAACAAGTTCTTTGAAAGCCTGAGTATTTTTAGCAGGCTTTTTTATTTAGAGCATTCGGCTGTTATCCCGACGGAGTCGGGCTGTAGGTTCGAATCCTACACGCGGAGCTAAAAAACAAGTTCTTTGAAAGCCTGAATATTTTTAACAGGCTTTTTTTATTTAGAGCATTTGGCTGTTATCCCGACGGAGTCGGGATGTAGGTTCGAATCCTACACGCGGAGCTAAAAAACAAGTTCTTTGAAAGCCTGAGTATTTTTAGCAGGCTTTTTTATTTAGAGCATTCGGCTGTTATCCCGACGGA
>WFQV01000492.1 GCA_015486905.1 Melioribacteraceae bacterium
GCGCTTTCTTCGACGTTGAAACTACCGAAGGCATTATTGTTAAAGGCTTTACTTTGATTGAAGGGAACAACGGCTTGTTTGTCGGCGTCCCGAGTGAGAAAGGTAAAGACGGCAACTACTACGACAGAGTTATTTTCCCTAAGGAATTGAAGAACGAACTCAATGAAATTGCCGTTAAGAAGTACGAAGAGCTAAAAGCGTGAACGGTTTGATTTTGTTTGATCGAACTTGAATTCGATGTTAATCGAATAATTGTTAGCCTTACTATCCCTTATTTAGCCCACCCGATTCCCTTCCCTGCCTGCGGGGAAGGGAATCGGTAAAAATGTGACATCTTTATTCAACAAAATTTAATACAATGACATCCACAATCTTTCATCTTGATCTCGATTCCTTTTTCGTATCGGTTGAGCGGATACTTGAGCCCTCGCTAAAGGGTAAGCCGGTGATTGTTGGTGCCGACCCCGAGCAGGGCAGGGGAGTGGTTGCCGCATGTTCGTACGAAGCGCGCGAGTACGGCTTGCATTCGGCTATGCCTATTAAGGAAGCGTACCGCTTGTGCCCCAACGGAATTTACCTGCCGGGGCATCACAAAGAATATGTGCGCTTCTCCCGTGCCGTAAAGCGTTTGTTGGAAAGACACACTCCGCAAATCGAGCAAGCGTCCGTTGATGAATTTTACATGGACTTTACCGGCTTGCAAAGAATTTACGGCTCAATGTTTGAACTTGCCAAGAAATTACAGCGTGAGGTTAAAGAGCAACTCTCGCTTCCCTCTTCCATTGGTATTGGAAGCAACAAAACCATCGCCAAAATAGGTTCGGATTACGCCAAGCCGGAAGGAATTACTTATGTTTTGCCGGGAATGGAAAAAGAATTTTTAGCTCCCCTTCCGGTGGAAACAATCCCCGGCGTGGGTAAGGTAATGAAGCGTAAACTGACCGAGAGAGGTTTTTATTTTATTGCCGATGTAGCTAACACGCCGGAGGATTATTTCGCCGCGGCGTTTGGAAAATACGGGCTCGATTTGTGGCGGAAAGCAAACGGTGAGGGCTCTCGTTTTTTGAATCCGCGGGGAGTTCAAAAAAGCATTTCCAAAGAACACACCTACGGCAAAGACGAAATTGATTTAAGCAAAATCGAAACGACGCTTTTTGAACTTACGGCACATGTTTGCCAAAACTTACGCAACCTTAATTTGCAAGCCTCTACCGTAAGCGTTAAACTCCGTTACTCCGATTTTGTTACGGTGACAAGGGAGCAAAAAATCAAGCCTACGGACGACGACAAAGAAATTTACAAAACGGCATTGAGCCTTTTGGGTAAAGCATATTCCCGCCGTGTTAGCATTAGGTTAATTGGAGTTAAGGTTAGTAAATTTACCGAGTACGCCGAACAGTTCACTCTTTTCGACGAGAAAGCTGCCGCCCGCAAAAGGTTGCTTCGCACAATTACCAAAATAAGAGACAAGTTCGGTTTTGCTGCCATCCGCTTCGGTGGTTTTAAATAGTTCCGAATAAAGACAATTCATTTTTTGAACAAATTTTTCCCTTCAATGTTTACTCATCATGCACATTCAAACTATTCTTTCTTGGAAGGAACGATAAAAATTCCCGAGCTAATTTCCTTTGCAAAATCACAATCCGCGGGCTACGTAACATTGACCGATACAAACGGAATGTACGGCTTAATTCAATTTGCCAAGGAAGCCGAGGAAGCGGGGATAAAGCCAGTATTAGGAAGTTACATCGACGACGTTCGGAACGAATCGAACTATGCTATTTTTTTAGCCAAGAATAACAAGGGATATTCAGAGCTTTGTAAAATTATTACCACCCGGAAATTGGGGGAGGAATTTTCCTTAGCACGTGTAATTGAAACAACCTCACCGAATCTCTTTATCCTTACTTCCTCGCTTAATCTGCTTAAGAAGTTGACTTTTTCGGAGAGATTAAAAAACAATTTGTTCGTTGAACTTATTGTGACAAAAAAGCAGAAGAAAAAAACTCGTGAACTTTTCGAATTTGCGCGGGCTAAAGGATTGAAAATTGTGGCTTCACATCCGGCATATTTTTCACATCCGGAAGACTTTTTAATGCACAAGGTAGCCGCAGCAATAAGGCTGAACAAAACGCTCGGGACTTTGGAATCCAACGACACAATTGACGAAGAATATTGGCTTAGGGCTCCCTTGGATTTAGAGAACGTTTGGCACTCACTCCCCGAAGCTATTTGGAATTCGGACTACATTGCAAAGAATTGTAACGTAAATCTTAAATTCGGTGATTACAAATATCCTACTTACCCTTTGCCCGAAGGCGAGACGGCTTTCTCGCTTTTGTGGAAAATTGCCTTCCGCGGGTTGGAAGAGAAATACCGCCCCATTACCGAAAGGGCGGTTAAACGTTTGCAATACGAATTGGAAGTAATTGACGAACTCGGTTTCAGTGATTATTTTTTAATCGTTTGGGATATTGTTCGCGAAGCAAAACAGCGTAACATGATGACAATCGGACGTGGCTCGGCAGCAAACAGTTTAACTGCTTTCTGCCTCGGTATTACGCAGGTTGACCCGCTCAAATACAATCTTTACTTCGAGCGTTTTCTTAATAGGGGCAGAACGTCTCCGCCCGATATTGACCTCGACTTTTCATGGAAAGAACGAGACGAGATTGTGCGTTATGTGTTTGAAAAGTACGGCTACGATAAGGTTGCAATGATTTCAACCACGGTCACTTTCCGTGCGCGCTCGGCTTTTAGGGAAGTAGCAAAGGTTTTCGGCGTTTCCGAAAAGGAAATTTCAAAATACGGTAAATTTATTCCTTGGACAAGCGCAAAAAATTTACCTCAAATTTCGGAAAAATTTCCCGAAACAAAAAATCTTGCATTCGAAGAAGAACCTTGGAACTCGATTGTTAAAATTGCCGCTAAGTTTGCCGGCTATCCGCGCCATTTGGGAATTCATCCGGGCGGAATTGTAATTACACCGAAACCAATTAATAATTACGTTGCTCTCGAATTTGCAGCTAACAAAGGTTTGGGACTGATAATTACCCAGCCGGATATGTATTCGGTTGAAGATTTGGGATTGATTAAGATTGATTTGCTGAGCCAACGTTCGTTGGGAGTGTTAAAAGACACTGTGGAAATGCTTACTGTGAATAGAGAACGCGGGAGAATTTAGAATAAAAAATATCTTACACCGTTAAAATTTAAAGTACAAGTTTAAATCTTGTGGCAAAAGAATTTTATTCCCTTTTGCCGTTGAACGTTTTGTCACGATTTTTGCTTTTTCTAAACGAATTTGCCAAAAATCGCACCAAAACTTTTCTGGTGTTTTTGCTTGCCAATCCCACAGGTTGAAACATGTGGTTAATGTTCTGCGATTTCCTGCCTTTGGTAAAGTTAAACCTGCATATGCAGAGGAGGGTAAGCAATCCAATAATCCACTCATCAGTCCATCCAAGATTTTAGATTTAACTATCCACTTTCCATTTTCAACTCGGCACGTTTAACGTCTTGCGCCTTGCCTCTCGCGAAAACTATTTCTTATTTCTGGTTTCTCATTTCTTATTTTTATCATTTTTCGCCACCGATTTTAAACCTGTACCTCTAAGCAAGTCAATAAAAAGTGGGCAACTGAGACATCCTTACCTTTTTTATTTCCTTAATTTTAGTTAATTTTAAAATTGAATTATTTTTCTCTTTTTAAGGGTAAAAATGTTCTTTGTACGGTCTTCTCGGGGTTTAAAAAACGGGCGAATCTTAAGGATTTCCCCTTAAATCGTTTTGAGAGATGACGTTCAAAATTTAATTAATGCATTAAGTATTTAATCAAATAAATGTTGGGGAAAATATGGAACGAAAAAAGATTACGATAGACGGTAACGAAGCCGCCGCACGTGTAGCATTTAAATTAAGTGAGGTAATTGCAATTTATCCGATTACCCCTTCCTCTCCGATGGGAGAACATGCCGATGCATGGTCTGCGGAAAATAAGAAAAATATTTGGGGTACCATTCCTTCGGTAACCGAGATGCAGAGTGAAGGAGGAGCTTCCGGTGCAGTTCACGGCTCCTTGCAAGCAGGTGCGTTAACTACTACCTTTACTGCTTCTCAGGGACTTTTGTTAATGATTCCTAATATGCACAAGATTGCCGGTGAATTAACACCTGCGGTATTTCACGTTTCCGCACGCTCCTTAGCCGCACAAGCACTTTCAATCTTCGGCGACCACACCGACGTAATGCAAGTGCGTCCCACCGGCTTTGGAATGCTTGCCTCCGGCTCTATTCAGGAAGTGCATGATATAGCCGCTATTACTCACAAGTCGGCTTTGGAATCTCGTATTCCTTTTGTGCATTTCTTTGATGGTTTTAGAACTTCACACGAAATTCAAAAAATAGAAGAATTAACGGAAGATGACTTAAAAGAATTAATCGATAACAGCTACGTTTACGCTCACCGCGAAAGAGCAATGAATCCCGATAAACCTTTTATCCGCGGTACTTCTCAAAACCCGGATGTCTATTTCCAAGGGCGTGAAACGGTTAATAAATATTACAACGCCGCACCTGAAATAGTTCAAAGGGCAATGGATAAATTTGCCGAAATTACCGGTAGGCATTATCATCTGTTTGATTATTACGGAGCACCCGATGCAACGAGAGTTGTTATTTTAATGGGTTCGGGTGCCGAAGCAGCTGAAGAAACCGTTACTTATTTATCCGAGAAAATGGAAGAGAAAGTCGGTTTGATTAAGGTAAGACTTTATCGTCCTTTCTCACCGAAACATCTATTCGAAGCACTTCCGAAAACAGTGGAAAAAATTGCTGTTTTGGACAGAACCAAAGAACCCGGCTCGCTCGGCGAACCGCTTTACCTCGATGTGATGAGTGCCGTTACAGAAGCTATGACTTCCGACGAAAAACCGTTTGAAAAAATGCCGATTGTTGTTGGCGGGCGCTACGGCTTATCTTCCAAAGAATTTACTCCCGCAATGGTTAAGGCTGTATTTGATAATTTAAAAGAAGACAAACCTAAAAACCATTTTACTGTTGGAATACACGACGACGTTACGTTTACAAGTCTTGAATTCGACAAGAATTTCATCATCGAAGACAAGCAAGCAACAAAATGTATGTTTTACGGCTTAGGTTCCGACGGAACGGTTGGCGCGAATAAGAACTCAATCAAAATTATCGGCGAAGAAACTGAGAATTATGCTCAAGGCTATTTCGTTTACGACTCAAAGAAATCCGGTTCTACTACCATTTCGCACTTGAGATTCGGTAAATCTCCAATTAAATCTACTTATTTGGTTCAAGAAGCAGATTTTGTAGGATGTCATCAATTTGTATTGTTGGAGAAATTTGACGTTCTTAAAAATATTAAGGAAGGCGGAACTTTCCTTCTGAATTCCCCGTACAGCACAGAGGAAGTTTGGAACAAATTACCGAAGAAAGTTCAAGGTCAAATAATTGACAAGAAGTTGGACTTTTATGTTATTGACGCTTACCAAGTTGCCAAGAATACCGGAATGGGCGCAAGAATAAACACAATAATGCAGACCTGTTTCTTTGCTATTTCAGGCATACTACCGAAAGACGAAGCAATTGCAAAGATTAAACACGCAATTGAAAAAACTTACGGTAAGAAAGGCGAAGAAATTGTTCGGAAGAATTTCAACGCAGTTGATCAAACGTTAGCTCATTTAAATAAGATTGAGTACACCCCTGAAATCACAAGCGAAATTGAACTTCCGCCGGTTGTTTCTCCGAAAGCGCCTGAATTCGTTAAAGATGTTTTGGCTGAATTGATTGCCGGCAGAGGTGACGACGTTCCTGTAAGTAAGTTCCCGGCCGACGGTACTTATCCTACCGGTACGGCTCGCTGGGAGAAAAGAAATGTTGCGTTGGAAGTCCCAGTCTGGGAAGAAGATATTTGTATTCAATGTAATAAATGCGTAATAGCCTGTCCGCATGCGGCTATCAGAGCGAAAGTTTACGATGAGGAATTAACCAAAGACGCACCGGAAACTTTCAAATGGACTAAAGCACGCGGTAAGAAAGACGCAGGCAAAGCTTACACAATCCAAGTAGCTGTTGAGGATTGCACCGGTTGTTCGCTATGCGTAGAAGTATGTCCTGTTAAGGATAAAACAAATCCGAGCAGAAAAGCAATTAATATGGCGCCTCAAATTCCACTTAGGGAAAAAGAAAGAGAGAATTTTGAATTCTTCTTTAACTTACCCGAATACGACAGAACTCAAATTAAAATAGATTCTGTTGCCGAAAGCCAATTGTTGCAACCTCTGTTTGAATTCTCCGGCGCTTGCCCGGGTTGCGGTGAAACTCCTTATGTTAAATTAGTTTCACAGCTCTTTGGCGACAGAGCCGTAATTGCAAACGCTACCGGATGTTCTTCAATTTACGGTGGAAACTTACCTACTACTCCTTGGGCTTTCAACAAGGAAGGAAGAGGCCCCTCTTGGAACAACTCTTTATTCGAAGATAATGCAGAGTTCGGTTTGGGTATGCGTTTGGCTATCGATAGAGAAACCGAATTCGCGAGAGAATTATTAAAGGAACTTCGTGACGAAGTAGGAGCCGAATTGGCCGATACAATTATCAACGCTCCGCAAGTTACAGAAGCTGAAATAAAAGAGCAGCGTGATAGAGTTGCACAAGTGAAAGCCAAATTGGAAGCATCAAATAATCCGAGAGCGAAAGAGCTTTTAACCGTAATAGATTATCTTATTAAACGTTCCGTCTGGATTATGGGCGGTGACGGCTGGGCTTACGATATCGGTTACGGCGGTTTAGACCACGTATTAGCTTCCGGTAAAAATGTAAATGTTTTAGTCCTTGATACCGAGGTCTATTCTAACACTGGCGGACAGCAATCGAAAGCAACGGCGATAGGTGCCGTAGCAAAATTTGCCGCTGCGGGAAGGTCGCTTCCTAAAAAAGATTTGGGAAGAATGGCTATGACCTATGGCAATGTTTACGTTGCACAGGTTGCAATGGGCGCCAGCGATTTGCAAACCCTGCGTGCAATAATTGAAGCGGAACATTACGACGGTCCTTCCATTGTTATCGCTTACAGTCACTGTATTGCTCACGGAATGGATATGGAAAAAGGCTTTGAGCATCAGAAACTTGCGGTCGATAGCGGTTACTGGCCTATTTACAGATACAACCCCGACAATATTAAAGTCGGTAAGAATCCTTTAAAACTCGATTACAAGGGACCGAAGATTCCGATTCAGAATTATATGTACACGGAAACAAGGTTCAAGATGTTAACAAAAGCCAATCCCGAAAGAGCAAAGAAACTTCTTGCCGCAGCTCAAGAGCATGCTAAGGAAACGTGGAAAATATACAGCCACATGGCTAGTATGGATTATACCCATTTCCTTGAACAACAAGAAGAAAAAGAAAATAAATAGAGGAAGAAATGGACTTAAAAACAAAATATCTCGGCTTGGAACTAAAAAATCCGGTTCTACCTTCGGCTTCTCCTTTAACCGAAGATAAAGATGTTGCAAAAGCATTGGAAGATGCCGGCGCTTCGGCTTTGGTTATTCATTCTCTGTTCGAAGAGCAAATCACTCACGATTCGGGTGAACTGGACCATTTCCTCTCTTTCGGTACGGAAAGTTTTGCGGAAGCAACTTCTTATTTTCCCGAACCGGGGGAATTTAAACTTGGACCTGAAGAATATTTAAACCACATTAACACCTTAAAAGAGACTGTTAATATTCCGGTAATTGCTTCGCTTAACGGTGTAAGTGCCGGCGGGTGGGTGAAATATGCTAAGAACATTGAGGAAGCCGGAGCGGATGCGTTGGAGCTTAATATTTATTACGTTCCTACGTCTGTAGAGCTTACCGGTGAAGAAGTTGAAAAGATGTACGTTGAAACTTTGGAATCGGTAAAGGAAAACATAAATATTCCGGTCGCTGTTAAATTAAGTCCGTTCTTTAGCTCTCTGCCGAATATGGTTAAAAAGTTGGACGAAGCGGGTGCTGATGCCCTTGTGTTTTTCAACCGCTTTTACCAGCCTGATTTTGACTTGGAGAATCTCGAGGTTGTTCCTAATTTACAACTTAGCGCAAATTGGGAAATGAGGCTGCCTTTACGCTGGATTGCTATCCTTTACGGGAATGTTAAAGCCGATTTGGCAGCATCCAGTGGCATCCAAACTCACCTCGATGTTCTTAAAGTAATGATGGCTGGCAGTAAAGTGGCAATGATTGCTTCGGAACTTCTGAGGAAAGGTCCGAGAAGAATTTTGGAAATTCTTGACGACTTACAATCTTGGATGGAAGAGCATGAGTATGAATCAATCGAGCAAATGCAAGGAAGTATGAGCCAGCGCTCGGTTGCCGAACCAGCGGCGTTCGAAAGAGCAAATTACATGAAAACTTTGAACAGCTTCAGAAAACCGCTCTTTTGATTTTAACCGACTCCCTTTTTAAAGGCTGCTCTTTTTAGAGCAGCCTTTTCTTTTTTAAATTTCAAAGGATCAAGTCACGGATCTTACGCGACGATTAATAGAACACGGATGATACGGATGCAAAGTCTTAAGTGACGAGTCTTAAGTCGTAAGTTACCAGCTCTCAACAACCGGAGAATATATCCGGGGTAGTCTAAACTTCCAAACCGCCGAAGGCGAACTGAACCTCTAAACGAAAAACGATTAACGATTACACGAACAGACTCAATCTTCTTACGTCTTACTTCTCGCGTCTTGCGATTAACAAATGATAGGACACTGATTTGATAGAACACGGATGACACGGATTGTTGCGGGATTTTCACGGATCACTTAATTCAACACCTGCTTACCGGCAGGCAGGTTCATAATTCAACATTCAAAATTTTATGTTCTCTCTAAGTGCTTTGAATCTCCCAGAGGCTGGGTTAAAACTTTTCCGAATCTGTTTTGGCATTTAAGTAAATTTAAACATTAGAAAAAAAATAAATAGCGAATAATTTGAATAGAAAGGCATCATTAAGTGTAATATTTCTTACCGTGTTTATTGACCTAATGGGGTTTGGGATTTTAATTCCCATTTTACCTACCTTTGCATCAAAGGATTTGGGCGTGTCCGATTTCGGAATCGGAATAATAGTAGCAATTTATTCTTTAATGCAATTCCTTTTCAATCCGATTTTCGGAAGGATTTCGGATAAAATAGGCAGACGACCCATTATTACCGTTTCTTTATTGTTTACGGCAACATCTTACGTCATTTTTGCTTTTGCCAATTCATTTTGGATTTTGTTTTTTTCAAGAATGTTAGCCGGCATCGGAGGAAGCAATCTCGGCGTTGCCCAAGCATATATTGCCGATGTAACGGAAAAGAAGAACCGTTCCAAAGGAATGGGCTTAATAGGTGCGGCATTCGGTCTTGGATTTGTTTTCGGTCCTATGATTGGCGGATTCTTATCTCAATACGGTTATTCTTTCGCCGGTTTAGGTGCGGCTTCGTTTTCAACCATGGCATTTATTTTTTCTCTTTTGTTTTTACCGGAATCAAATTTGTATAAAGATTCGGGAAAGAAAATTAGTTTCAAACTTATTGATTTGCCGGATGTACGAAGGGCATTTAAATTACCTATGGTAGGAATTTTGATAGTAATATTTTTCATCATAGTCTTCTCGATGGCTAATATTTACGGTACTTTTGCTCTGCTCGGCTACAAAGTTTATCATTTAACTGACGTACAAAACGGTTACATGTTCGGCATAATGGGGCTTGTAAGCGCTCTGATGCAAGGCGGAGCAATAAGATTTCTTACGGAGAGATTTAAGGATAGAACCCTCGTAATTTCGGGAACATTTTTCATGATGCTGGGACTTACATTTATGCCTTACGGAGTGTCTTTCTTGGGCTTGGCTATTGTTGCAACGGTTCTTTCAATTGGCACTGGAGTTTTGCAGCCTGTTATTTTAGCGCTTATTTCAAAACACTCGCCGGAGGCGGAACAAGGCTCCATTTTGGGATTGAACCAATCGGTAAGCGCTTTTGCACGTGTGCTCGGTCCTCTTTGGGGAGGCTTTGCATTTCAATATATGGGCTACTCCTTCCCGTTTTTAACCGGCGGATTTTTTACCTTTGTAACTCTGATAATCGTAATTTTTAGGCTTAAACCAAGTAAGGGAGAAATAGGATTTGTTGACGGATGAAGATAGGAAAAATTGAAATAGAGAACGGCGTCTTGCTTGCTCCGATGGAAGATGTTACCAACATTGCTTTCCGAAAATTGTGTAAGGAATTCGGCGCCGATATTGTTTACACTGAGTTTGTTAACTCCGACGGACTTTCGCGTAAAAACGAAAAGACGATTAGAAAAAGTTTTATTACGGAAGATGAACGTCCGGTAGGAATTCAGATTTATGGCGGAAACCTTGAACCGATGGTTGAATCGGCAAAGATGTTAGAAGAGTTTAACCCCGATATTATTGACATTAATGCCGGTTGTTGGGTGCGCAAAGTAGCCGGTAAAGGAGCTGGCGCCGGACTCCTGAAAGACCCGCCCTATTTGCAAAGATTAGTCGGCGAAGTGGTTAAAGCAGTAAAAATCCCGGTTACGGTCAAGACCAGAATAGGCTGGGACAGCGATTCTATTTTAATTGTTGAAGTGGCGAAAAGGCTTGAAGATGTGGGTGTTCAAGCTCTAACAGTGCATTGCCGAACGCGTCAGCAAGGGCATTCCGGAGAACCGGATTGGAGCTGGATTGAAAAAATCAAAAAGGAAATTAATATTCCCGTAATATTAAACGGCGGAATAATGGAAGCGCAGGACGGTTTACGTGCTTTTAATGAAACGCCCGCAGATGCAATAATGGTTGCCCGAGGTGCAATCGGTTACCCGTGGATTTTCCGCGAAATAAAGGAGCTTCTTAATTACGGGGAAATGAAAACAAAATTAACTCCGAAGGAAAGAATCCTAACGGCTTTGAAACATTTGAAATACGAAATTGAAATTGCTACCGAAGAAAAATACGCAGTTATTCCATTTAGAAAATTTTACACCGGTTATTTAAAAGGGTTGTACAATTCCTCGAAAGTAAGACAAGAATTAATGCAGTACGACGAATACGAACATGTCGAGGAAACTCTTTTGAGGTATCTTGATTTTTTGGAAAATAGAAAACTCGAAGCACAAACAGAAAATGAGGCTAAGAAAATTGAAAGGTAATAAAAGCATTACGTGGAAAAGTGCAAGATTGATTTCGGACATTTTTGTTCCACCGACGTTTGTTCTGTTTGCTTTTATTTTGCTCGGCATTGAATTTGAAAACAATTTAACTCTGAAATGGCTGGTAATTTTAACCGGTTTCGTTTTTGGATTTTTACTGCCGATAGTGATTTTCTTATTTATGAGGAGACACGACCTCGTAGCCAACAGGGACGCCACAATTAAAGAAGAGCGTACACTCCCTTACGTTGTGGGGATTTTGCTTTCGCTTTTTGCGGCTGGCATTTGTTATTATTCGGGAGCTTCACACATCTCGGTCGCTTTATGGCTTGCTTACTCTGGCAATACACTGTTGCTTATTTTGATTAATAAATTCTGGAAAATAAGTGCTCATGCAATAGGCAGTGCCGCACCTCTCGGGTTGCTTTTTTATCTCTATGGAACGCCTGGATTGTGGCTTTTTGTCCTTGTTCTGATTATCGGTTGGGCACGGCTTAAACTTCGGGTTCACACACCGATGCAAGTTGCGGTGGGAATTGTTTACGGATTTACTTTTACCTATTTGCAGTTGCTTTATTACGTACCTTTATTTCATTAAAGTAATTTCATCCCGAAAGCAATTGAATGTTCATATTCAAAAATTATGTCAAACCCAACCTTCTTGTAGAAAGCAATTGCGTTAGTGTTCCTTTTACCGACCTCAAGATGTAATGCCGGTACTTCCAGCTCCTTTAATTTATTAACAAAAGTTTGAATCAATACTCTGCCAACACCA
>WFQV01000493.1 GCA_015486905.1 Melioribacteraceae bacterium
ACTGATAAGTCCTTAACTGTTGAAACTCCCATAACTAAAACCACAGAAGAAGAAAAAGAACCTAAAAATAAAAATAAACTTAAAATAGTTTTAGGGATAATAGGAATATTGGCAATTGTGATAGCGGGGATTTTAATTAACAATTACAATCAACAAAGAAAGATAGAATCATATCGCGCGGAGGGTGACAATTATTACAATCAAGGGAATTATTCCGAAGCAAAAGCCTTATACGAAAAGATACTACAGATAGACGAAAATAACGATTATGCGAGCGGCAGAATAAGCGAATGTGAAACAAAACTGCAAGAATTGACAAGGGAAAGGCAAGCAAAGGTAGAAAGACAAAAAAAAATAGACGCATATCGCACGGAAGGCGACAATTATTACAATCAAGGGAATTATGCGGAAGCAAAAGCCTCATATGAGAAAATACTACAAATAGACGAAAATAACGATTATGCGAGCAGACGAATAAGCGAATGTGAAACGAAACTGAAAGAAGCAGAATTTAGACGCAAATATGCACCGGAAATGGTCTTTGTTAAAGGCGGAACGTTTGAGATGGGAAGTAATAACGGAGATAGCGATGAAAAGCCAATACACACAGTAACGGTGAGTGATTTTTACATAGGAAAATATGAAGTAACGTTCGAAGAGTTTAAGACGTTTATTGAAGCAACGGGGTACAAAACAGATGCCGAAAAAGAAGGTGGGAGTTGGATGTGGACTGGTTCAAAATGGGAAAAGAAAAGCGGAGTAACTTGGCGGGACGACGAAGAAGGGAATAGACGTAATTCTACTGATAATAATAAGCCGGTAATACATGTAAGTTGGTACGACGCAGTAGCCTATTGCAATTGGTTAAGCGAGCAAGAAGGATTGGAGAAATCTTACAATATAAATGGCGATGATGTAACAATGAATTGGAATGCAAATGGATACAGATTACCGACGGAAGCCGAGTGGGAATATGCGGCAAGGGGCGGAAATCAGTCGCAAGGTTACAAATATAGCGGAAGCGATAACATAGAAGAAGTAGGTTGGTATTGGAGTAATTCCGGAAATAAAACTCATCCGGTTGGTACAAAACAGCCGAACGAACTTGGAATATACGATATGACTGGGAACGTATGGGAATGGTGCAATGATTGGTATGGTAGAGATTATTATTCAAATAGCCCGAAGAATAATCCAAAAGGACCAAGTAGCGGCTCCTACCGAGTTAATCGCGGCGGCAGCTGGTTCTTCAAACCGGGCGGCTGCCGGGTTGCAAGTCGGAGCGGCAGCGGTCCGCGCATCAGCGACAGCGGCCTCGGTTTCCGCATAGCCAGGACTCCGTGAAATAGAAAAGCAAGGTAATTTCACGGAGCAGGACCCCGTGAAACAGAAAAAACATTTCACGGGGCAGGCAGTTAGGTAAAATTTTGTTTTTTAAAATTTTTACATTTTAAAACCGATTAAAATGAAATTTGCGAACCGAACAATTAATTTTGACAGTGAAACTAAGCGGAGCGGGAAATAATTAAGAATGAAGAATTAAAAATGAAGAATGAAGAATAGTCTTGAACTGTTATTGAAAGGCAAAAAGGTGAAGAGATTAAAAGGTTAATAGGGAACGCTTTTGCTTGTTACTTGGCACAAGTTACGAAAAAAAATCACAGTTCAAGACAATGTAAAATTAGTTTACAGATTGTAGCACAGATTGATTAGTGAGCTTGCGAACGGTCAATCTGTGAAATGTAAGCAAAACGTTAGATTAAACAATTACGTTGAAGGAAAGAGGCGGAAACCATGGTTCGAGACAATGTTTTTTGTAATAGCAGAACTTATTAAATTAGTATTGAGAAAAATTTTAAATGAACAAAATAAACATGGTATCAAAATGAAATTCTTAAAACTAACATTGAGCGTTGTTATGTTGTTCGTTTTAACAACAATTAACCTTGCCCAGCAGACTTCAAAACTTTACGTAGTAAAGAATTCCGCAAAAGTTGCCGAAGGAGAGTTCATTTCAAGGTCCGTTCGAGATGTAAACGGACAAGTGTGTGCGGGGTTAATAATAAAAACCGATTTGACTGGACTTAAGTTTCAATCAAATAATGGAATTGTAAAATCAAAATCCATGCCCGGTCAATATTTTCTCTATTTATCCCCAACTGAAAGAGCAGTAGATGTTTTTAAATTTGGTTACGTACCGCTGAAAATAATATTGAGCGAGTATGATATTTACCTAAAAAGCGAGCGAGTATGGGAAATAAAAGTAACCGGCGACAAAAAACCGGACTTAATTCCTATTACAATTGACAAAAACATTCCCGATGCCGTAATTTACATTGACGGTAAAAACAAAGGAAGCTCGAATACTCAGCAAGTAAGTTTTGGAAAGCATTTTGTTCGAATTGTAAAATACGGCTACCGCACTATTGCAGATACAATTGAAGTTACTAAAGAGAAAGTCCTTTTCCCTTACAAGTTAACACCTATTTCGCCTGTATCCTATTCAATTAAAACTATTCCTACCGGTGCACGAGTTTTTTTGAACAACGCTGAAAAAGGAGTTTCCGATTATGGCGATTGGGAAATGCCGGGTAAGTATTCGTTAAGAATAATTAAATCCGGCTACGTTGATTACAATGCTAAAATTGAACTAAAAGATAACGCCAAAAACAACTTTTCTTTCAAGCTTACAAAAAACACTTCTTTTTTGAGATTAAAAGTAAACCCTCCCGATGCAGAGGTTAAATTAAACAATATTATTTACAAAGAAAAGAATATTGAGTTGCAGCCGGGGAAATATAATATTGAAATTCTAAAAGCCGGCTTTCTCCCGGTTTCGGATACTATTACTCTTGCAATCGGGGATACCTTGCAGAAGAGTTACTCTCTTACGAAAAATGTAGCATATCTAAAATTAAACGTTACTCCGAGTGATGCAAAGGTTTTGCTAAACAAAAAAGATTATTCACAAAGGAATTCGGTTGAAATTTCACCGGGCACTTATTTCTTGGAAATTTCAAAACCAGGATATTATCCGGTAACGGAAACAATTACACTTACACTTGGGAAAACATTTTCCAAAAATTACAATCTCGTTCAAAAAGTCGGGGGACTAAGAGTTGCCTCCAGTCCTATTGACGTTAAGTTTACACTTGAGAAAAATGGTTCTGCTATTGATAGCTGGAACGGAATAAGAGAGATAAAAAATTTACCGATTGGAAGTTACTTATTAATAGCAAAAGCCGATGGTTACAGAACAAAAAGGCTAAACATAAACATTGAAGAAAACAAAACTGCCACACGAAAAGTTGTTCTGGAAAAAGGCTTTGATTTTGTAAGCGTGAACTTTAATTTAGGTGAGAAATATGACGTTTCCGTTGACGGCAAAAAAATTGGCGAGGCATCTTCTTCCTCTCTTCAATTGCCTACTGGAAAACATTCTCTAACTCTTTCTAACAAAGAAAGAACTGTTACCAAGGAGGTTAACATTGATGAAAATATCAGTTTAATAAAATTGAGTAGTGAGTCGAATTCGTTTACTTATTTACAATCTCTTGTAATCCCGGGCTTGGGACAAATAACCTCCGGTAGAGCGGGATTCGGTATTGTTTTGTTTACTGCTTTTACGGGCGTATCTGTTTGGCATTACCTTAATTTCAAGAATTATTATGCCAAAAGATATGACTTTAATACTTCTATTGAAAAATTTAATAATTCCAATGACCCGGAGCAGAAAGCCGAACTTGCAAAAAAGATTTCAAGTTTAAATAGCGAAGTAAATAACGATTACGATGTAGCTCAAAAATCTATGTTTGTAGTAATTGGTGTTTACGTAATAAATGTTCTTGATGTTCTAATTGCTACCCCGGTACGGAAAGATATTGTTTTATCAAAGCAGAACAATATGTCGCTTGTCCCGTGGCTTGCGCCAAATGCTTTCTGCGGTGTAAATTTTGGAGTAACGATAAGGTTTTAATTAAAAATTAAAAATGAAGAATTAAAAATGTCAGTCATTTCGAGTGAAAGTCCGTTGGCTTTGGGGATAGAACACGGAAGGGAAATAGGACGCAGATATGTCATGATTGATTATGATTTTCGCAGATTGGATAATAGAACACGGATGACACGGATTGTTGCGGGATTTTCGCAGATTGGACAATAGAACACGGATTGTTTAATTAAGAATTTGCGTACAGTAACGCAGGTTAAAAATTACAATTGTTCCGTTGTTATTTAACGGAGCTTAGCAATCGAGAAACGAAATTTAGAGTAATATTAAAAGTCAATAAACATTGGGAGATAAAAAGATGAAACTAAAATTATTATTACCGCTATTAATTTTAGTTCCTTTAATATTTACAACTTGCGTTGAACCGCCAAATAATGCAACGGTTTCAACGGAATTAGGCGGCAAAGTTGTAAAGGCAGACGGTAAACCCTTTAGTGGTGTAACCGTTTCATTTGATAAAAATACCGTTACCACCGATAGCAAAGGTAATTATATTTTTAAGAATATCTTTGACGGAACAAAGACTTTAACATTTTCAAAAACAAATTACGCAACACAGACGAAAAAGATTACCGTAATAAAAAACGATTTTACTTTGGTTAATACCGTTACACTATTAAAGTTAGGTGGTTTTTATGGAACCGTAAAGGATAATAATAATAATTTGGTTGTAAAAGCCAAACTAACAACGGAACCAGCCACAAAAACGGTTTACACTGATTCTCAAGGTGTTTATTCTTTTACTCTTTTACAAGCTCGTGGTTACAAGGTAACAGCGCAAAAGGAAAACTATGCTAAAATTACAACCTATGTAACTGTAGAAGACGGCAAGAACAAAGAGTTTAATATATCTGTTTTAACGCTTGGCGGAATAGAAGGAACGGTAAAGGGAAGCAATGGTAATCCGATTTCCGGAGTAAAAGTAACAACAGACCCGGCAACAGATACGGTTTATACGAATTCTCAAGGTGAATATTTATTTAACTATTTGCAAACGGGCAGTTACACGTTAACCTTTACAAAGAAAAACTATGTTACCCAAAAAGCTTCTGTAACCGTAACAGACGGAAATACTACAACAAAAAATATTACTTTTCTAACTCTCGGAGGTATTAAAGGCAAGGTAACCGGAAGCAACGGTAATCCGATTTCCGGAGTAAAAGTAACAAC